>NZ_JAZEUN010000013.1:0-126328 GCF_037029175.1 Galbibacter sp. PAP.153
ACTAAAATGAAATTATGATTTTAACTATATTCTATAGTAGCAACACCCTAATATTGGCACATTTCTACACATGTATATTCTTAATCATCAATTACATTCGATGGCTTCAGATGTTATTTTTCTTTATTTTTTGTTAATAAAAGTTGTGTTTTTAACAAAAAATTACCATTTTAGTGTTAGCTAATTCAAATAAATATTAAAACATGAGAACAAAGTTTAGTGGATTTTTAACGCTAATACTAGCGTTAGTTGTGCAAATAACTTTTGCACAAGAAAAAACCGTAACAGGTTTGGTCACAGACCAAGATGGGCTGCCACTACCTGGTGCGAGTGTAGTAGTTAAAGGAACAAACAATGGCACTCAAACTGACTTCGATGGTAATTATTCCATCCAGGCCAGCACAGGTGATGTTCTGGTTTTTTCCTATGTAGGACAAAAAACAGAAGAAAGAAGTATTGGTACCCAAAACACTATCGACATTACTTTAAGCACTGATGCTCAAACATTAGGCGAAGTGGTAGTTACAGCAGCATTAGGTCTTCAAAGAAATTCAAGAGAACTTTCTTATTCCGTTGCCAAAGTGGACAATGACCAACTAACTGAGACACGTTCAGTTAATGCCGCTACGGCTCTTGCAGGTAAAGTTTCTGGTTTGCAAGTAAACACTATTAGTAGTGGAGTTAATCCAAATACAAGAGTGATCTTACGTGGTAATAGATCTCTACTAGGAAATAATGAAGCTTTAATTGTTATTGATGGTTACCCTAGCAATAGGGGTGTTTTAGATCGAATCAACCCTGATGACATTCAAGACATTACTGTGTTAAAAGGATCTAATGCAGCTGCCCTATACGGATCAGATGCATCAAATGGAGTTGTCTTAATCACAACAAAAAAAGGTACGAATAAACTCCAAGTTACTTTTAACAGTACTTATCAACAGGAATCCATATCCTATATGCCTGAATTCCAAGATGAATTTGGTGTCGGAGGATTTCCTGACGGAACCCTTTATCCATTAGAAAACGTAAATTGGGGGCCAAGATTTGACGGAAGACTTGTTGACGCAAGTGAAACTTATCCCGACGGAAGAGTCCTTCAAGTACCATATTCCCCTATCCCTAATAACCATAGAAGTTTTTTTGAAACCGGAAGTACAATTAGAAATGGTGTTACGGTTCAAGGTGGTGATAATGTAAGTAATTTCCTGTTTTCAATTGACCACTCCAATATTAAGGGAACCATCCCGAAAGATCAATATAACAGGACGAATGTTAGATTAAAGGGAGGATTAGAATATGGAAAGTTTACAATTAATGGGAATGCTTCTTTTTTTAGATCTCACACTAACCAAGTCGGCTCAGGAGGTCATCAATCAAGGCCTCTTTATTGGTATGTAATTAATACGCCATTGCATATTCCAATTACGAATTATAAAAATTGGAGAAATGGAGAATTTACAAGAAATGAGGTTTCGTATTATCGTTTTTATGAAAACCCTTATTTTATAGTTGATACTCAAAGAAATTTATCCGATACATTTGAATTTACTTTTATAACAGACGCAAACTATGAATTCACAGACTGGTTTGAGGCCAATGTTCGAATGGGTTATACGAAATATAGCGACGAACAAAAAGATGAACTAGGTGGCTTATCGTATGATTTCACTATTCCTAATGATTATGCAACTATTGCTGAATTTCCTCCTTCAGTACGTGACGAAATTTTTAACCGTAGCAGGTTTAATAGCGACTTTATCTTGACATTCGACAAAGATTTAGGGGATTTACATGCGAATGTTAATATCGGTAATAATGTAAGAATTGAGAATGAAAAAAATATACAAGTTTCTGGGAACAACTTAATTTTACCTGATTTTTATAATGTTTCAACTAGAACGGGAAATTTAGAAGGTTTTGAAAATTCTGAAGAGTACAGAAAGATTGGAGTTTATGGTGACCTTACTTTAAATTATAAGGACTACCTTATTTTAAACGCTTCTGGCCGTAATGATTGGACTTCAACTCTACCTAAAGATAGTAGGTCTTACTTTTACCCCAGCGGAGGAATTTCATTCGTTCCTACAACTGCCTTCCCCGCTATTAAAGGGACCTTGAATTATCTAAAAACTACATTTAACATAGCTAAAACCGGTAATGACTTAAGCCCATATGATTCGAACCGCTCATTCTTTGCGCCAGATGGATCACAAGGCTATGGTTCTTTCCCCTATGGAGCCAATGCAGGGCTTTCATTATCATCTCAAGAGCCTGATCCAAATCTAAAACCGGAGTTTACAACTTCAATGGAAGCTGGCGTCGAATTTGGTTTCTTTAATGGAGATAGACTCTCTGGTGGTGTAACATTATACAAAACAAATTCAACAGACCAACTTGTTCCTATTAACACCTCGGTCACTTCAGGAGCAAGAAGCATTTTCACCAATATTGGTGAAATACAAAACCGAGGTATTGAAATCGATCTAAGAGGAGGAATTATTAGAAATGAAGACCTCTCATGGGATGTAAACCTTAATTATTCCTTAAATGACTCAAAAGTTTTATCATTAAAAGATGGAGTTAATCAGGTAGAAATCGGTGGCCCTTATGCTGATAATTCAGCATATGGTGCAGTAATCGTAGCTGAAATCGGGCAACCTTATCCATTAATTAAAACTACCGATTATCAAAGAGATGAATTTGGAAGAGTTATCGTAGGTGATGATGGAGACCCACTCGAAGACGGAGACTTAAAAAGTCAAGGCAAAACTGTGCCTACCTATATTGTTGGCTTAAATTCAACGCTAAATTACAAAGGATTTAAATTGTATACTGTTATGGATTACAGAACAGGCCACGTATTTTATAATAATTTAGTTGATGCCCTAGAATTTACAGGACTTACACAACACAGTGTTACATCAAATAGACAACCGTTTATATTTCCTAATTCTGTTTATTCAGATGGAAACGGAGGTTATGTAGAAAATACAGATAGACCTACAACAGGTGGGGGTAATAATTTCTGGGACACCTATAATAACACAAAATCAAATTATGTTACCGATGCTACAACACTTAAATTAAGAGAAGTCGCTTTGAGTTATAGCTTTGATTTAGACGCAATAGGTAATTTAGGACTTACCAATTTAAATATTGGTATTTACGGGAGAAATTTAGTCACTTGGAGGCCTAAGGATAATGTATATACTGATCCAGAATTTAACTACAATAGTGGTAATGCTACAGGTTTCGGCTCTCAAAGCCAAACTGCACCTACAAGACAGTATGGTATAACACTTACGGCAAAATTTTAAAGAAATAATGATGAAAATAAAAATTAATAAAATTGGAAGAATATTGCTAATCATCTGTTTGACAGTATTAGCAAGCTGTAGTGATGATTTTTTGGATGTAAATGACAATCCAAACAATCCTCCAACATCGACACCCAAACTCACATTGCCAGTTGCTCAACAACAGTTAGCAAATCTCTATGGCACTTCTATGATGTATCTTGGACAATACTTTGCATATTCTTATGCAGTACCTTCGAACTGGTCTGCCAATGGTGATTTGTTAAGATATAATGTCACAAATACATTTTACACCAACATTTTCGAGAGCTCATATGCGGATATTTTTAAAAACTTAACATTCGTTGAAGAGTATGCCGATCCCCAAGGTGTTCTAGATTATAGTTCATACAAAGTTATCACTGAGACTCTTTCAGGGTTCCAATATCAATACCTTGTTGACCTATATGGAGATGTTCCTTATTCGGAAGCTAATCAAAGAGGGGGAAATACTACACCTGTATACGATAATGAAGAGACTATATATAAAAATGTTATAGACTCATTAACGACTGCTGCTAACCTTGCCCTTAACATTCCTTCAGAAAATTCAGAGAATCCTGGAGATAGCGATATTATTTTACATGGCGACATGACAGCTTGGGCTCAATTTGCCAATACTGTCAAATTAAGGATGTTAATGCGCATGAGTAATTCTGGGCAAGATAGTTATATACAGGAACAGATTGCCCTCATAGATGCAAATGGAGCAGGGTATATAACTGATAATATTTCAGCAAACCCAGGTTATTCTCAAAATGCTGACCAACAAACACCTGTTTATGGCTATCTCGGGTATCAATCAACCGGGGTTGAAACCGATCGTCATGATTTTACAGTTGCTACCGATTATGCTATAGATTTATTGGATAGCACTAATGACCCTCGTATACTAAGAATATATACAGGAAGTGATAATGCCGATGAGCTTAAAGGTGTAAATCAATCTATAAATCTTCCAGGTGAAGGGTTCACTTCAGATGATTTGTCTGCTGTTGGTCCAGGAATTCTAAAAAGCGCTGATCAAGATCAACCCCTTATGTTATTATCTGAAGCTCTTTTTTTACAAGCTGAAGCTGTTACAAGAGGTTATATTCCAGGGGGAGATGCTGTGGCAATGAATTTATATAACCAGGCGATTGAGGCTTCCTTCGACTATTTAGAAGCAGAAGATGCGCAAACTTATTATAGTCAAGCAATTGAAAACGTGTCCTGGGCTTCTTCCAGCGATAAAATTGAGGCTATAATCACTCAAAAATGGATTGCACTAAATGGTATTTCTATTGAACCATGGATTGAATATACCAGAACCGGATTCCCAACTGATTTACCAACATCCGTTGATGGAGGGAATAGACGCCCTATTAGATTGTTGTATCCTACTTCCGAATATTCAAGAAATTCTGACAATGTTCCGCCTACAACAACTGAAGATGCATTCACCAAGAACCCTTTTTGGAAATAAAACATTCTAAATCATGAAAAATAAAAATATAAAAAACATAAAATTATTAGCTATTTGTATAGCGGTGGGGATAATGTTTGCTTCATGTTTACTCGATGATGAAGTCACCGATTTTGGAACAGGGCCTAATTTAGTCGGCTTTGCAAACAGCACAGCTACTTTCAAAGCTGAGGCTAATGGCCAAGAAGTTAACTCTGAAATTCCTGTTCAAATAATAGGACCTTCTGTAAACAAATTCAGTGATGAAGTCACGGTTACCATAAGTGTTGATCCCAGTTCTACAGCAGAGGAGGGAGTTAATTATCGATTAAATTCCAAAACGATAACTTTAACTCCTGATGCTTCAGAAGATATCTATGAAGGTGGAATCCCCATCACTATCATCACAGATGGGATATCTACACCAGTATCAGAGACTCCAATATTAAATTTAATGATATCGGAAGTTTCATCTAATGGTGAAATAGTAATCAACGACAAAACCAAATCTTTGAGCGCATCTATTGCGTATACCTGTCCATATAACATTAATGATTATGCGGGAACATATATTGCAACCACTGATGAGTTTGGTTTTTATATTGGACAGCCTCAACCATTTGAGGTTATAGATGGGCCAGGCGAAAATCAATTTACTATGGTAAATGTAGCTGCACATCCTGAAGCATATGATGTAATAGTTGATGTTGACCCAGCTACTGGAGATTTAACAATTGCTAAGCAACCTGCTTTTAATACAAATAACATTGGATATACCTATGGTGAATTAAGATGGGAAGGAACTGGAACAAGTGCTCCATCCCCGGGTAATTGTGTTGGCATTATAGATATTACTACAACAAACACCGTAGATGCTGGTTCATTTGGTCAATTTAGAACAGTATTTGAAAAACAATGATTTTTAATTAAATCATATTCCATAATAAAAGCAGTCTCATTTTTGTATAATGGGACTGCTTTTATTATAATTCTAAAACCCAAATAATATTTTCACCATGTTATAACTTCCATAGCATAGTTAAAAATAACAGTTTACATACACTGATCCCTTTTTATACAAAACTTCACTTTCATATTCAAAACAATATCATCTAACAATTTTTTTACTTTTTTAACCTTCCAATAGAAAATTAAGAATATGTCAAAATTTAAACTATACAATACATCAATATTAGCGTATTGTTAAATAGGGGTATTCTTAATTATCAAGTACGTAATGTTAAAGTTTTAAATGTTATTTTTCTTTATTTTTTCTTAAGAAAAGTTGGATTATTAACATTAAATTACCATTTTCGCGTCAGCTAATTCAAATAAATTTATAAAATGAGAACAAAGTTTAGTGGATTTTTGACGCTAATACTAGCGTTAATTGTGCAAATAACTTTTGCGCAAGAAAAAACCGTAACGGGTGTGATCACAGACCAAGATGGACTGCCACTACCTGGTGCGAATGTAGTAGTTAAAGGGACCAGTAATGGTACCCAAACTGATTTTGATGGTAATTATTCCATCCAAACTAGCACAGGAGATGTACTGGTATTCTCCTTTGTAGGGCAAAAAACTGAAGAAAGAACTGTAGGTGCTGCCAGCAGCATAGATGTTACTTTAGGGCAAGATGCGCAAGCTCTTGATGAAGTTGTAGTTACGGCTTTAGGTATTTCAAGGGAAAAGAAACAATTAGGATATGCAACACAAAAAGTTGATGGCGAAGCTGTATCAAAGGTGAAGACTAACAACTTCGTAAATTCGCTTTCTGGTAAAGTTGCTGGATTGGACGTAAAAAGTTCCGGTACTTTAGGTGGATCTTCCAATGTTGTAATTCGTGGTAACAACTCCATCTCTGGAAACAACCAAGCATTATTCGTTGTGGATGGTATTCCAATTAGCAACGAAAATACAAACACATCAGCCCAAAGAAGTGGTGGTGGTGGTTTTGACTATGGTAATGCCGCTTCAGATATTAACCCTGATGACATTGAAAGCATTAACGTACTAAAAGGTGCTGCCGCAACAGCTCTTTACGGGTCTAGAGGTATGCACGGCGCCGTGATTATCACAACTAAAAAAGGCCGAACTAAAAAAGGTATTGGAGTAACTGTTAATTCCAGTGTAACTGTTGGCACAGTAGATAAGTCTACCCTTCCTACATATCAAGATAAATATGGTGCTGGTTATGGTCCTTATTATTCATCAGACGACGGTTACTTTAACCTTGCTGATATCAATGGTGATGGAATAGATGATTTAACTACACCATTTACAGAAGATGCCTCTTATGGTGCCGCTTTTGATCCAAACTTAATGATTTATCAATGGAATTCTATTTATCCAGAATTATCTACCTATCAACAAGCATCTCCTTGGGTAGCAGGTAAAAACAACCCTAATTCTATATTTGAAAGTGCTGCTACTGTAATCAATTCAGTATCTTTTGATGGTAGCACCGACAAAAGTAGCTTTAGAGTTGGTATCACTAATTTTGATCAAGAAGGTATTATTCCAAATAGTGGAATTAAAAGAAATACCATAAACTTTAATGCATCTCATGACCTGACTGACAAATTAAAGTTGTCAGCAGCTATGACTTACACCAAAACAAGTGGTAAAGGACGTTATGGAACTGGATACGATTCTAAAAACGTTATGCAACAGTTTAGACAATGGTTCCAAACCAATGTAGATTTCCAAGAGCAGAAAGAAGCTTATTTTTCTACAGGGAAAAACTTATCATGGAACCCTAACTCATCTACCAACCTTCGTCCTATATATTCAGACAATCCATACTGGGTTTTCTATGAAAACTATGAAACAGATTCAAGAAATAGATATTTTGGTAATGTTGTTTTAAACTACCAAATAAACGATGTATTTAGTTTATTGGGAAGGTTCACGTACGATACATATAGTGAATTACAAGAAGAGAGAATAAATGTAGGAAGTGCAGATGTGTCTCAATATTCCAGATACAACAATGATGTAGCAGAATACAACTACGATTTAATTTTAAATTTCAATAAAGATCTTTCTGAAAAATTAAATTTAGATGGAAACATTGGATTTAACCTTAGAAGACAAACTTGGAACTCTATTAGAGCTACAACAAATGGAGGTTTAGCAATTCCTGGACTATACTCACTAATTAATACCGTTAGCCCGCTAGAAGCACCAGACGAATACGATGCAACTAAAATGGTAGACGGTGTATATGCACGAGCAAGTTTAGGATATGACAATCTTTTGTTCTTAGAAGGTACATACAGAAGAGACCGTTCTTCTGCTTTACCTAAAGCAGACAATACATATGGCTATTTCTCAGTTTCTGGAAGTTTCTTGTTTTCTCAGTTGATGGAAGCAAGTTGGTTAAACTTGGGAAAATTAAGAGCTAACTACGCAGAAGTTGGTGATGATACCGACCCATATAGGGTTTTTAATACATATGATGTTTCTACTGCATTTAATAGTTCTGGTGTTGCCACTAACCCAAGTGCATTAAACACAATAGATTTAAAGCCGCAAAGACAAAAATCTTATGAATTTGGTCTTGAAATGGCTTTTGCAGAAAGAAGATTAGGTTTTGATGTTGCCTATTACAATACAAGAACCGAAGATCAAATTGTAAATGTTCCATTTTCTAATGCCACTGGTTATTCTTCAAGATGGCTAAATGCCGGTACTATTGAAAATAAAGGGGTTGAAGTACTTTTGTATGGTTCGCCAATCAGAACAGAAGACTTTAAATGGGACATTACGTTAAACTGGGCTAGAAACAGAAGTGAAGTAGTTGAGCTTAGAGAAGGTATTGATAACTTAGTAATGGCTAGCCTTCAAGGAGGTGTTAGTATTAATGCCACACCTGGAGAACCATATGGTACCATTAGAGGTTCAGATTATATCTATGATGATAATGGACAAAAGGTTGTAGGTAGCAATGGTTATTATTTAAGAACCTCTGCTAGTAACAATGTTATAGGAAATATAAATCCAGATTGGAAAGGTGGTATTAACAACAGCTTCACATACAAAGGATTTAACTTGAGTTTCTTAATCGATATCCAAAAAGGTGGAGATGTATTCTCGCTTGATACATGGTATGGTTACGCTACAGGTTTATATGATTTTACAGCAGGCACTAACGATTTAGGAAACCCTGTAAGAAATCCTGTTACCAGTGGTGCAGATAGCGGAGGGGTTATTCTCCCAGGTGTAAAAGAAGATGGAACTCCAAACGATGTTAGAGCTGCAGCTACCACCTATGCAAATCCATGGGGTTATGTTAGAACACCAAATGCCGCTCATGTTTATGACGCATCTTATATTAAACTTAGAGAAGCTAGCTTAACATACAACTTTAGTAAAGATTTTATCAGCAAACTACCTCTAAGCGGAGCTTCTCTTTCATTAATAGGTAGAAACCTATGGATTATTCATAAGAATGTTCCTTATGCTGATCCCGAAGCTGGTTTAAGCTCTGGTAATATCCAAGGGTACCAATCAGGTTCTTATCCTGCTGTAAAGGAAATAGGAGCAAGTCTTAAACTACAATTCTAAAAAATTAATCATGAAAAAAATATTTGTATCTATATTCACAATCGCTCTCGTACTATCATCTTGTCAGAGCGATGATAAATATGAAAGCTACAACGAGGACCCAAAAAATCCTCAGCAAGTAGCCTCCGGTGCTCTTTTCACATCAGCTACAAAGAGCCTTTTTGATCAAATGACCAGCACCAGTGTAAACCTGAATGTTTATAGGTTGTTATCTCAGTACTGGACTGAAACGACATATATCGACGAATCCAATTATGATTTAAATGGGAGAAATATCACCCAAAATCACTGGAGTGAAATGTATCGTGATGTATTGTTCGATTTAAAAGATGCTAAAGCTAAAGTTATGGAAGATCCTGAATTATCAAGTTCTGAAAAAACTGGCCGCTTAGCTCAAATAGAACTATTGGCAATTTATACATGGCAACAATTAGTAGATAGTTTTGGGGATATTCCTTATACTCAAGCATTGGATATCGAAAATTACCCCCTTCCAGAATACGATGACGCAGCTACTATCTACGAAGATCTAATCAGCAGAATCAATACTGTTATTCCTGATTTTCAAACTGGAAGCGGCTATATGGATGAAGACCAGATATATGAAGGCGATATGGCACAATGGTCAAAATTTGCTAATTCTGTAAAATTGAGACTAGGTATCAGGTTAAGTGACGTAAATCCATCTCTTGCCCAACAAACAGTTGAAGCTGCTGTAGCTGCGGGTGTATTTACCTCAAATGAAGATAATGCACTTATACCATATCAAGGCTTTGCACCTAATACCAATCCACTTTGGGTAGACTTAGTTCAATCTGGTAGATCTGACTTTGTGGTAGCAAGTACCATTGTTGATTTCATGAATGGACTTGATGACCCAAGAAGAATGGTATATTTTGATGATAACTTAGGAGCAGATACATACGAAGGTGGTCCTTATGGAGATAACAACAACTTTAACTCCTATACACATATAGGACCTGTTATGTTAGAGCCAACATATCCTGGAGACTTATTGGATTATGCAGAAGTTTCTTTCTATTTAGCTGAAGCCGCTGCTAGATCTTACAATGTAGGAGGCACTGTTGAAGAATTCTATGAAGAAGGTATTACCGCTTCATTTGAATATTGGAATGCAGGTGATGCGAGTGCATATCTAGCCATGCCAGAAGTGGCATATGCAACTGCACCGGGAGCTGACTGGAGAGAAAAGATTGGTAATCAATTTTGGATTGCCATGTACAACAGAGGTTTTGAAGGATGGACTGTTTGGAGAAAGTACGACATAAACATGTTTACTTTACCTGTTTCTAGTGAAAATCCCATCCCAACAAGGTATACATACCCTATAAACGAACAAAACCTTAATGAAGCTAATTGGTCTGCCGCTTCAGATGCTATTGGTGGGGACAATCAAACCACTAAGCTATTCTGGGATGTTAACTAATATTTATTAGTAAAAAAACATAACCATTTTATAAAATTAAAACCACCTCGAGATGAGGTGGTTTTTTTATGTACTTTGCTTCTGTAAAACTAAAATCCATTTCAAAAAAGTATAAATTTTGGTTTCACTTCAGGAAAGTACATGATTTTTTATATTGAGTGCTTTACTAAGTTCCCAATAAAAAAAATCATGTACTTTTGCCACATGGAAAACAACTATCAAATTTTTGGTATCCGCGCGGTTATGGAAGCCATTCAATCGGGTAAAACAATAGATAAGGTCTTTGTTCAAAAAGGATTGCAAGGAAACCTGTTTCATGAGCTTGACAAGCTTATCAAGAAAAACGATATTAATAAAGCTTATGTACCCGTTGAAAAGCTTAACCGGCTTACCAAAAAAAATCATCAAGGGGTTGTTGCCAATATTTCGCCCATTGAGTTTCACGACCTTGACAACTTGGTTATGCAGACTATAGAATCGGGGGTTACGCCATTGTTCTTGTTGTTGGACCAATTGTCGGATGTGCGAAACTTTGGTGCCATAATACGTACCGCCGAATGCACTGGCGTGCACGGGATAATTATTCAGAAAAAAGGAGCGGCTCCCGTTACTGCCGATACCGTAAAAACTTCGGCCGGGGCAGTATTTAAAGTGCCCATTTGCAAGGTAGACCATATTAAGGATGCTGTTTTCCATATGCAGGCGTCGGGGATTCAAATTGTTGCGGCTACCGAAAAAACAGACAACACTGTTTATGATGCCAATTTTTCACTGCCAACTGCAATTGTAATGGGTTCTGAAGATGCGGGCATCTCCCCTTCTATCCTAAAGGTTGCAGACCAAAAGGCAAAGCTGCCGCTTTTGGGGGAAATCGGGTCTTTGAATGTTTCGGTGGCTTGTGGTGCTTTTTTGTATGAAGTGGTAAGGCAACGTTTGTAAAACAAATTATCCTGTATAACCCGGCTTTTCTCTATTTTTTTGTTTTAAAGGCCTTTCTATTTTGATTCATTGGAATCTTTTTCTTTGCCCTTTTCAATATAATGATAGGTAATCGATATAGAATTGTTATCCTGCCCTAATGCTTCGGCTTCATCTACTGTATTTTCAATAAAATTGCCATCCTGGTCGAAGTGCTTTAAAAAAGGGTCGCTGGCTTCGTCAAAATCTTCGTGCTCCCATTCGTATGTTTCCTTGCGAAGGACTTCGTCTTTGAATATAAATGCCAGTGCCAATCCCACCATAAACCCAGAAAGGTGCCCTTCCCAGGAAATTTCTTCTTTTATGGGAAATATAAACCAGAACATGCTCCCGTATGAAAAAACCGTGACCAGAGACAATGCTATTAAACGCTTGTTTTTGGCTATAATGCCTTTAAAAAATATAAAACTTACCAGCACATAAATAAGTCCGCTGGCACCAATATGATGAGAAGGCCTCCCGATGAGCCATGTTAACAGGCCGCTAAAAAGGATGCCCAAGAGAATTACCTTCCAACTTATTTTGTTATAAAAATAAAAAAGTGCGGCACTTAATATCATTAAAGGCAGCGTATTGCTGTACAAATGACTTACGGAACCATGGATAAATGGGCTAAAAAAAATGCCCCTGAGCCCTTTAAAACTCCGTGGGTATATTCCATAATCGGAAAAATCGAAGCCAAAGTTTAACTCAAACCAATACACACCCCAAATGGCAAGGCCAAAAAAGAGCGGGTATATAAGCATCCATAAAGAAAAGTTTAAACTGTCGTCTTTTTGCATGTACAATCCTCATCAAAATTAGAACCAGTTTAAATTTACTGATAAATTGTCAGAAATATACTTGAGCCCTTGTAGTTATAATTGTAATTTTGGATTATGAATGAACCTTTAGCAGAACGTATACGCCCTAAAAGTTTAGAAGAATACATTAGTCAAAAACACTTGGTTGGCGACGACGGCTCTTTAACGTCCCAAATTAAAAAAGGGGCCATTCCTTCATTGATTTTATGGGGCCCTCCCGGCACCGGAAAAACCACATTGGCAAATATTATAGCCCATGAGAGCAAAAGGCCTTTTTATACCTTGAGTGCTATTAACAGCGGCGTAAAAGATATACGGGAAGTTATTGACAAGGCAAAGCAAAGTGGCGGACTTTTTACAGCCAAGAACCCTATTTTGTTTATAGACGAGATTCATAGGTTTAGTAAATCACAGCAAGACTCGCTTTTGGGCGCCGTTGAAAAAGGTTGGGTAACGCTTATTGGCGCCACTACCGAAAATCCAAGCTTTGAGGTAATTCCCGCCCTGCTCTCCCGTTGCCAGGTTTATATTTTGAACGCCTTTAACAAGGAAGACCTGGAAGCACTTTTGAAGCGGGCAATTGAAGAAGACCGTTTGCTGAAAGAGAAAAGCATTAACTTAAAAGAAACCGAGGCTCTGCTGAGGCTTTCTGGCGGTGACGGAAGAAAACTGCTAAATATTTTTGAGCTGGTCATTAATTCTGAAGATAAAGATGCCATTACCATTACCGATGACTTGGTAATGAAAAAGGTACAGAAGAATATTGTACGCTATGATAAAACCGGCGAACAACATTACGATATCGTCTCGGCTTTTATTAAGTCTATCAGGGGTAGCGACCCCAATGGTGCCGTGTATTGGCTTGCCCGTATGATAGAGGGTGGCGAAGATGTAAAATTTATTGCCAGAAGGATGCTTATTGCCGCCTCTGAAGATATTGGCAACGCAAACCCCACTGCTCTGGTTATTGCCAACAATACATTTCAAGCGGTTACCACTATTGGTTATCCGGAAGCACGTATTATTTTAAGCCAATGTGCAGTTTATTTGGCCACATCTCCAAAAAGCAACGCTTCTTACGAGGCCATTAACAAGGCCATAACGGCCGTTAAGCAAACAGGCGACCTTTCTATTCCGCTTCATCTAAGAAATGCACCTACAAAACTTATGAAAGAACTTGGTTATGGCGAAGATTATAAATATGCACATAGTTACACCAATAATTTTGTGGAGCAAGAGTTTCTTCCGCAGGAATTGGAGAACACTACTTTCTACAATCCCGGGAACAACCAACGAGAAAATGCTTTAAGGGATTTTTTAAAGAACCGTTGGAAAAATAAATATGGCTATTAGGCATTATGCTTTGCACATATGCTTATTGTAGTATGTGCTAACATATACACAACTCCTGTTTACTACTGTAACTTTTACATTGCCCCACTTGCAAATGCCCACGTATTGAGCCGATGTGCCCTCGCCTTTTTTGTTGGTACAAATTTCCTTTTTGGCGCATGCGAGAATGCTAAATGAACATGTAAGAATCCTATTTACCAATCTACTTCTTCTTTTTATTCATATAACCTCTTATTTTACGATTTTTAATTTGAATGATTGTTATGCGTTTTTATGAAATGTCCTATAGGAAGGCCTTCAGCAGAAAAACTTCCTATAAAACAGTCCATTTCTTGTATTGAAGATTGAGTGGTTGTCGTTTTTAATTTAACGGCTTCCCCTGTATTTAAATTTAATTTTCTGCAACCAATTGGGCTATTTCCTTTGTAATTTGTGTTGGCGAATTGCAGTTGCAGTTGGTCAACCCGATTACATAAATATCTTGCGCGGGCAAATAAACCCCCATTGACTTGTAGCCGAAAATGGAACCACCATGCTCATAACGCTGCACGTTGTTTTTTGTTTTAATGTGCCAGCCATAGCCATAGTCGATATGCGTTCCATTGTTTAACGTATAATTTGTAAATGCTTTCTTGGTGGTTTGTTTACTGATTAACAAGTTGTCCTTTATAGCCTGATTCCATTTGTACATATCGGTTACGGTAGACATAATGGACCCTGCCGAGTATGGCAAAGAGAAGCTTATGTAGGTATTGTTTATATACTTACCGTCTTTTTTTTGATATCCCGAAGCCCTGTTGTTTATAATTTTTTTATGGCTAGCATAATAGGTGTTTTTTAATTGTAGTTTTTTAAATATATGCTGCTCAATAAAATGGGCATAACTTTCTGCAGAGACTGTTTCTATTATGTAACCCAGTAGAATGTAACCGGAGTTTGAATATTTGTATTGTTGACCCGGTAAAAAGTCCATTGGCTCGTTTTTAAAAAAATTAATGAGTGCTGTTGGCGTCATGTCTTTTTTTGATATTTCATTCAATCCATCAACACTGGTAAAGTCTTTAATTCCAGAAGTATGGGTCAATAGATGATGTATTGTAATTTTATTTCCGTGAGGATAATCTGGGATGAATTTGGTTATGGTGTCTTCTAAATTCAATTTGCCTTCTTCCATGAGCATTAAAATGGCTATGGCCGTAAACTGTTTTGTTATGGAACCGATTTCGAAAACATTATCGGGCTCCATAGGAACGTTTAACTCAAGGTTGGAGAGGCCAAATGCTTTTTTGTATATAATCTTTCCCTTTTTGGCGATAAGGAAGCTGGCCCCGGTTTCATGCGGGCGGTACTGTTTTTGCATCAAACTATCTATATTGGACTGTATATTTTGTGCATGGCAAATAGATTGATAATTAAGGAAGAAAATGGAAGTTACTGTTAACAGGCATTTTAAAAAGAATGTGTTTTTCATTTCTTGATTTTTAATTATTGATTTTGATGGTTTGACTATGTATTGACCATTTTGGTTACAAAAAAGTATGTGGATGCCATTGGCAGTTGGATTTGTACCGGTATGTCAATTTATCCTGCCTGTTCTATATATGCCTGTATGGATAGCTAGTGCGCCTATGTATATCTTTTTTTGGTAGAAATGAAAAAACCTCAAGACCTATGAAAATCTTGAGGTTTTTTGTTTATTTTTATTTATATGCCCTTTCGGGGCAATTATTTTAATACGGAATGCCTAAAACTTTATTTGCAGTTCCTGCTTTTTTAGCTCGTCGCCTTCGTAATATTCGGCTATCCATTTGCCATCTTTTTGATAAAGGAAACCATTTTTGTCCTGAATGATGTAATAGTTTGGCTGCGTGGTTTTTGTTATTTTAAAAACAACCTTTGGCGTGGTGTCTACCAATTGGTAACCGTTGTTTATAGGTTGCGCGAATAGGGTGTTAGTATTGGTTTCTACTGAAGTGGCCGTTGCCGGTGCCGTGGTTTGTGGTGTTACGCTTGTTGCCTGATTGGCAGCCGTGTTTGCCGTAACCGCCACCGCCGCTGTTGTTGCGGGAACGGTATTGTTTTGCGAGGGAACGTATACTTGGGTGTTCTCTACGGGCTGGTAGTTATAGTTTAGGCCTTTAATGGAAACAAAGGCATTTTCCAGGGCTTCCTGATATGCGCCTTCATATTCCTTTATTTTACTTTTCCCTTCGTCTGAAGTGTATATAATGGCCCCTTGGCAATTTTCCAAGGTGACGTTCATTTTGGTTGTAAATAGGTTGGAGTTATCCAGTACGTTTGCCTTTAGGCCCAAACAAGGGTTTGCCAATAGGTCGGCCGGTTTTTGGTCGTCATAAATGGCGTTAAAGCCAGCCTTTTCGAACATAAACTTGGTATAGGTATTGACCCTATATTTATTTGCTTCCTTTAAAAAATCGAACTTTTTTGGAACGATAATGTATTTGTAGTTGTTTACATTTTCTTGTGCAAGGATTGAAATTGACATAAAAACCAACCCTAAAAATAATAGCTTCTTCATTTAAAAAAAATTTTAGTTTCTCATTGGGAACATATAGTTAAATCCCAGCTGTATTGATGCGTTATTTGCTTTGGCTAAATTATAATATTCCAACAAATTATCGGCCAATAAATAGAAGTTAAAGTTAGCAAAATGCGTTGACAATCCAAGACCGATGTTCTTTTTTGAAAATTTATCGACGGTATAGGTTGCCTTTATACGCAATGCCTGTGCTAACCTCCTGTAGTAAAAGGCGGTAAGGGCTACCTCGGGATATTTAGGCCTTTTTTCGGCAAACAACTGCAACCCTACCGAATTTATCAAACCATCGAAGCCAGACGCAGTACAATCGCACGCATTCTTTCCCGCGTATCCCCCAAAATTATATATTGCGGCCGCATTTAACTTTACGGGCCTCATGGTGGTGTACGGATCCCGAATAGTATCCCGGGGGAATGCTTCTTCTATCTCGTCTACAAGCTCCTGCCAATTGTTGGAAAGTCCGGTATCGTTAAAAATATCATCAAACGGAAGTTCTATACCCTCAATAGCATCTTGTCCTTTTAAGGTATAACGCTCTACGTCTTTATTATGATATATAAAACCCAAATCTTGAATACTGGCCGTGTAAGTCCATGTTTCGTTTGGGCTGTAAGTAATGCCAAAATCGATGCCCAGCCCCAAGTTTCCGGCAAGAAAAGCCCTAGGCATCATTTTATTGACAACGTCCCGGCCACCATTTACGTCGTCTTCCCGTAAACTGGCATAGCCCGAAGTTTTTACTTCTACATTTGAAACCAAGGCATGCCTGTAAAAATTATTTTCTCCCTCTGTGGTTATAAACGTACCGCTATTTTTAG
This sequence comes from Galbibacter sp. PAP.153, assembly GCF_037029175.1. NCBI lineage: Bacteria > Pseudomonadati > Bacteroidota > Flavobacteriia > Flavobacteriales > Flavobacteriaceae > Galbibacter > Galbibacter sp. PAP.153. The sequence continues at coordinate 17,332 of NZ_JAZEUN010000013.1, forward strand.
TTGAAGTAAAATCTATAATGCTGGAATATATTTTTCCGCGCACCCCGTAGCTAAACCGGTCGCTTACCATTTTATGGTACCCGGCATGATATACCGTTAACAGCTCTCCTTTTACGTTAAGGTGTGATAAGTTGAAGGCTCTACCTATATTTGGGGCATTTCCTTCGTAAGCTAAAATGGCTAGGTCTTTTGGCCAATAGTTAAAAAAATCTATTTCCTGGTATGCGCCAAAGGTAATGTAACTTTTACCAAAATGCCCCCCTATTTTAAAGCCTATATTTAGCACTTCTAATTGCTGGTTAACCCGTTGTACGTCCCCCGCCTTTAATGAATATACCATATTGTTTACCTTGGTGTTAAAATCTACGCCATTATCGGCAAAAAGGTCGTAAACCGACATATTGCTTGAGCCTGCATTTACATATATGCCCGAGAGCACGGGTATGCCAAAATACCCTCTGTTTTGTATAGTGGCACCGGGATTGACCATTAACGACTGTGGGATTTCGGTAAAATTGTACAGCAATTGTTTGTTTTGAGCATATGTGCATATGCCCGATATAAAAAGGAGGAATGCTATTGCTTGTTTATTTGTCATCTATTGACATAAAAAAGGTTCCTGCGGATCTAAGGTCGAGCACGCCTTCTGAATCGGGCTGCAAATTTGGGGTGCCACTATCGAGGGACAATACCACTTCCAGGCTTTCCATGTTTTTTATTGTTTGGATGTCGGCCTCGTTGTAAGTTACAATAGATGTTACCTTTATGGGGATTCCCGAAGACGCTTCAATAGAAATAGGAATGCTGTCTATGGGCACATTGGCCTCGTTGTATAAAATTATATTTGCTGAAAAAGAACGCTCTATGGTGTTGGTAAACTCAAAAGTAAAAGTGGCTTTTTGCAGGTTATCGTCAAAGAAAGGCTCGGAGAACAGTTCTATTTTAGTTGAATCTTTCACGGTATAGCCTGTTGTATTATCCGGGATTTCGCCAATTAACGAAGCGGGGAGGTCGAAATAAACCAAGCTTACCTCCATAACGGGCTCTAACCTGAAGTCTTCGGCCTGGCTAAAATCTACATCTTTTACGCAAGAACACCAAAGCATACTGCATAGCAACAACAATAAGTAAGGTCTATATTTTTTAGTTGGTATTGGCATGTAAATAAAACGGTTTAAAAAACAAAGTATTGTTTATTAAAGATAGTTTTTTATTTGCCTTAACGTGTTAATTTTATGGGTATTAATGTTTATATTTTTATGTAAGGGCGTATAGAAAAGCGTGTGCATGCCAACGTTTTTTGCACCAAGGATGTCTGCCTCGTAACTATCACCTATCATAATGGCTTTTTCTGGCTTTACCTTGGCCTGATTCAATGCCATTTTAAAAATGATGGGGTTTGGTTTTTTAACGCCTGCAGTCTCGGAATTCATTATTACCTGAAAATAATGGTCTATCTTGGAGTTTTTAAGTTTTCCCTGCTGAACTTCGGCAAAACCATTGGTAATGATATGAAGTTTATAATTGGGGAACAGGTATTCCAGTATTTCTATGGAATCGTTAAATAAATGATTGTACGTAGAGAGGTATTTTATATATTCATCTGATAGTTTTAGTATCATTTCATCAGAAACAACCATGTCCAGGGCGTCAAAAGTTGTTTTAAGGCGCTGGTACCGCAAATCCTCTTTTGTTATTTTGTCCTTCTGGTACAATTCCCATAGCCTAAAATTATTGGGAACATAAACCTCTAGAAATTCGGTTAGGTCAATTGCTACATTATTGCTGGTAAAAATTTTTTCGTAGGTAAGTTGGGAGTTTTTTTCAAAATCCCATAGCGTATGGTCCAAGTCAAAAAAAACATCGGTAATACCTTCATCCTTCCATTTCATTTTTCGTTATTGCTTTTTATGTAATTAATGTATAAATCCTGCCACGAACTCCGCTCGTGCATATTTAAAATTTCGTTCGAGAACACAATATTGAATTCTCCGTTTACAGCACGAACCCTTTGCGAAATTTCGGCAATTTTTTCCTGAGCCTTTCTCACACTCCTGTATTTGTACAATGCAGTATACTGAATACAAAAAGAATTGATTTTAATAGGTATCTGTTCTTCAAAGCTTATATCGTAAAAATAAAACGGAGTGCAAGTTCCCGCCCTAAAACCAACCTCTTTGGTATATCCCATAGTATAGTCTTCATTAAAGCCCGCATCTACCAATAAACGGTATGTGTCTGGTATGTTAAGCCGGTTAAAGCGTTGCCGTGCCCTTTTTACCGGCCGGTTTATAAAGTCTATAAGCCTTCTACGTTCTTTTTTAAGTTCGGCAATGTCGTTGAACGAGTTATAAGAAGCCATTAACGACACGATGCTATAATCGGCCACCGATTTAACCAAGGAGCGAAAGGTGGGGTTGATTACCGAAATATTTTTATCGTACGTTGAATAATTGGCCATTAAAAAGAAGAAAATAGCCGAGACCTTGTGCCTTTTATGAAATGCCGTAAGCCTGTCGAAAAAGTCCAAAGGGTCTTTTCTAAAACCCAACAATACCAGATAACGGTCTAATACCCTCCCCAGTTTTAGGGAAGTTAAATCTATAAGTGTTCCCCCTAGGGTCCTGATGAAGCCCTTTTTTTTGTAGGCAAAAGCCGAGGCTATGTCCATTATGGATGTTTGCTGGTAGGTACGTTTCGGGAATTCTATTTCGGGAAACCGTTCCTGCAAGGCTTTTTTTAATTTCAGTACCCAAATATCCACAACGGGCAATTCTAAAAACCTGTTTTGGTACGCAAGGCTCTCGCTTGCCGGAAAGCGGCCATGCTCGTCTTTTACATGCGGCAGATATTCTTCGTACCTGCTCAACAAATAAAAACTAGCAGCAAAAATATCAAAAGGCAATGCACATTTTTCCGTAGTTGGAAAAAAGCACGGCACCCCGTTCCAGTCCTGAACATTAATTTCCACATCTGAAATTCCCTGCTCGAACAACAGCTCATGGCTTTTAACAAAAAACTCGCTCTGTAAAGGTTGTTTGGTATATGTTATTTTAGGGCCCTTATGGGCTATAAAATCTTCCACCTTGGTAGTTATACTTATATCTATGAGAAGCATTTTTGTAAAAATATGCCTCATGATATAGGTTAATCTCGGTGTAACTTTATACGTATAAACTAATAGCATTTTTAAAAAAGTCCTTCGTCTGCAAAGCTAAAGTAAGATTTTTCGGTTACAATAAGGTGGTCTAACAGCTTTATATCCATTCCTTCGGCTGCATTTTTTATTTATTTTGTTATCTCTTTATCGGCCGCACTTGCCATTAAGGTCCCTGATGGGTGGTTATGCGCCAAGATCATGGCGGTGGCATTAAGCTCCAGTGCCTGCTTTAAGACCAACCTAACATCTACCAATGTCCCGGTAATGCCGCCCTTACTTAATTGAAGGGTTTTAATTACCGCATTGGAATTGTTTAAGTATACAATCCAAAACTCTTCGTGGTCGAGCTCGCCTATATAGGTTTGCATTAAGGAAAATGCATCTTTACTGCTCTTGATCCTCTTCTTGGCAAGGTCTTCCGTTGAACCTCTCCTCCTGCCCAATTCCAAAGCGGCTACAATTGAAACAGCTTTGGCCTTTCCCACACCTTTAAAAGCGGATAACTGACCAATACTTAACTTACCCAATCTATTTAAATTATTATCTACGGAAGCCAATATACGCTGAGATAATGCAACAGCACTTTCGTTCCTGCTTCCACTGCCCAATAGAATGGCCACAAGCTCTGCATCGGACAATGCTGATTTGCTTTTTATAAGAAGTTTTTCTCTGGGACGGTCGTCTGTATTCCAGTTTTAATCGAAAAGTACGGGGGATTTTCTTTCATTTTATAAAGATACTAAATTCTACAAAAAGTTGTATCTTTCATAAAAAACAAACCACTCTATACCCAATATGAAGTCTATATTTTCTGAAGAAGCGTACCGCGAAACCCTTTCCCGCATTAAACAGCTTACGCCAACCTCCAAAGCAGAATGGGGCACTATGAATGTCTCTCAAATGTTGCACCATTGCCAAAAACCTATGGAAGTTGCCATGGGAAAACTGACCGTTAAGACAAATCTCTTTTTTAAATGGGCGTCCAGACTGTTCAAGCCCATGCTCTATAACGACAAACCGTGGAAACATGGCCTACCGACCGCAAAAGAATTTGTTGTAGAAAACCCTAAAAACTTTGAACAGGAAAAAGACAAATTAATTGGCCTGATAACCGAATACCATCAACTAAAAACAAAAAATGAGTTACCGCCCCATCCCGTTTTCGGGAAGTTCACCAAACAACAATGGGGACAAATGCAGTACAAGCATTTAGATCATCATTTAAGACAGTTTGGGATTTGATTGTTGCTTTTTAAGAATTGATGACCTTCAATTAAACTTTTTAAAGAGTTCTCTAATCAATCAGTTTTTTTACCGCTTCAAAATCAAGGCCTCCATAATTACCGCTGCTCATTAAAAGTAAGGCCGTATTGCCCATATTCAAGTTAAAAATAAAGTCCTTGAACGCATCTGGATTGGTATATACGATTAACCCTTCTTTTTCAAAAGCTTCTTTTATTTGGTCGGTAGTTACTTCATCAAGCTTCTTTATTTTTACCGCTTCGGGCGAATAAAAAACCACGGCTGTATCGGCATTGTTCAACGTATTTTTGTATTGCTTTAAAAAAGTGGCATTTAAACTGCTGTAGGTATGCAGCTCTAAACAAGCCACTACTTTTTTATCGGGATATTGTTCCCTTACGGCTGTAAGCGTTGCCTTGACCTTGCTTGGCGCATGCGCAAAATCTTTGTAGATAACACTTTTTGAGTTTTCAGCCAGTTTATCCAACCGCTTGGAAGCGCCTTTAAAACTTGCAATGGCCTCGTAAAAATCGTCTTCGTCAACGCCCATATGCTGGCAAATCCATTTAGCGCCGGCGAGATTGTTCAGGTTATGCCTCCCAAAAACTTCAATGGGCATTTCTCCTTCGGGGGTTTCAAGATAGGTTATGCCATCTTTAACAGTAAATTCGGGCGTAGAATAGGGTATTTTGCGTATTTGGTTTTCAGAAGCTTCTACAACTTTCAACACTTCTTCGTCTTCGCTATTGTAGGTAATGCTTCCGCCTTCAACAATAGAATCGACAAAAACCTGAAACTGCTCCACATAATTTTCGAAGGTTGGAAATACATTGATATGATCCCAAGCAATACCGCTCAACAAGGCAATATTGGGTTGGTATAGATGAAATTTGGGTCGCCTGTCAATGGGGGAAGACAAATACTCATCGCCTTCCAAAACAATAAAATCGTTTTCTTCGGTAAGTTTTACCATTGTTTCAAAGCCTTCAAGCTGTGCTCCCACCATATAATCCACATCCTTGTCATGGTAATGAAGTACGTGGAGAATCATGGAAGTTATGGTTGTTTTACCATGGCTCCCTCCAATAACCACCCGGGTTTTGTATTTACTTTGCTCAAAAATAAATTCGGGGTACGAATAAATTTTCAAACCCAGTTCTTGCGCTTTCAGCAATTCGGGATTGTCCGGCTTGGCGTGCATTCCCAAAATAACTGCATCCAAATCTGCGGTGATTTTTTTGGGAAACCAACCAAACTCATCCGGGCATAAACCTTTGGCCTCCAAACGGGATTTGGAAGGTTCGTAAATTATATCGTCGCTGCCGGTTATGGTATATCCTTTTTGTTGTAATGCCAATGCCAAATTGTGCATGGCACTTCCGCCTATGGCGATGAAATGTATCTTCAATGTTTGTATTTCTGTAATTGATAATCGAGCGTAAAGATAGTAAATAGGCAATCTTGGTCAAACTGGGAACCCTTAAAATCTATTCATGGAATTATTTTGCAGTTATTCCGGCGGATATTTAGAAAAAACCTTTTCTACCACCTCTTTGAGTTTTGCCTCGCGCATTGCGGGGGTCATGGCCTCAGATATAGTTCCTTCGCTTACTGCCTGCCAAATAAGTTCATCGTTATCTACATCAACCAAATCGAAGACAATTTGGCGGTATTGGTCTTGTTGCCCAATGGGCACACCAACAGATACCCCACCGCCTATATTTCTGTTACTACCGCCAATGCCGATACCTACCGAACTATTTACGGGCTTAGGTCTGTTTGAACTTTCAATATTGATATATAAATCTGGCGAAGCTGAGTTTTCATAACCACGGGCCTGCATAACACTGTCAATACTGCGAAACAACCTTTTTTCGTCCAGCTGACTTAGCCCGCTTTGCATTTTTGGGTAAAAGCCATATGTTTTGAATTGCGAAAAATCGGTTTTTTTATCATAATCATAGGTCACTTTAACCCCTGAACATGAGTAAATTAAAAAGCATATACATATGGATGCAAATAGAGTTTTCATAACTTATCTTTTACTAAAAATACGTAAAAAATGGGCTACTTAGACTTTTTCCTCTCCTTTATTTAGCATTTCCCAGAGTTTGTCTTTTAATGGTTGGATACCTTGTTGGGCTATTGAAGATATAAACAGGTATTCTACATTTGTAAATTGTTGGTCGAGCTCCTGTTTCATTTCTTTTTTCAATTCTTCGTCAAGCATATCTGCCTTTGAAATGGCCACCAAACGCTCTTTATCCAATAATTCGGGATTGTATTTTTGGAGTTCGTTTAACAATACCTCGTATTCTTTGTAAATATCTTTTGTATCGGCGGGAATTAAAAAAAGCAACGTTGAATTACGTTCAATATGGCGTAAAAAATAGTGCCCGAGCCCTTTTCCTTCTGATGCTCCTTCAATGATCCCGGGAATATCGGCCATGACAAAAGTGCGGTAATCGCGGTATTCCACAATGCCTAAATTGGGTTTTAAAGTAGTAAATTCGTAATCGGCAATTTTTGGTTTTGCCGAAGTTATTACCGATAAAAGCGTGGATTTTCCTGCATTGGGAAACCCAACCAGGCCAACATCTGCTAAAAGTTTTAGCTCTAATAAAAGTTCGGCTTCTTCACCTGGAAGCCCCGGTTGTGCATAACGCGGGGTTTGATTGGTAGACGACTTAAAATGCCAGTTCCCCAATCCGCCTTTGCCCCCTGTTGCAACTATTTTTTCTTCTCCGTCTTCGGTAATTTCAAAAAGTACTTCGTCGGTCTCCGGGTTCTTTACTTGTGTCCCTAAAGGTACTTCTATAAACACATCTTGCCCGTCTGCACCTGTACTTGTTTGTTTGCCGCCATGCTCGCCATGACCGGCTTGAAAGTGTTTTTTAAATTTAAAATGGTACAAAGTCCAAAGGTTTTTATTCCCTTTCACGATAATATGACCGCCACGGCCTCCATCGCCACCATCGGGACCACCTTTGGCAACATACTTCTCTCTACGCAGGTGTGCAGAACCCTGTCCTCCTTTTCCAGATGCTACTTTTATTTTTACGTAATCTGTAAAATTTCCTTCTGTCATTTAAATATGTTTTTTTAATATAAAAACGCGCCTTAAAAGTTTTTGAAGAACTTAGTGTCAGTCTGAGCTTGTCGAAGACTTTGTTGTATTTATAGGTTAAATATACTTCGACAGGCTCAGTATGACAGTAGAATTTATATCATTAAGAGCGTTTTATTTTAAAGAGCCTCTATAACCCTACTTAATCTTCCTGTAATTTCTTCAATGCTGCCAATTCCGTTTACGCTATGGAATTTGTCCTGTTCTTTGTAATAATGCATTAAAGGAGCTGTTTTTTGGTTGTATTCCTCAAAACGGTTTCTTATTTTATTTTCGTCCTGATCGTCACTGCGCCCGCTTACTTTGCCTCTTTCCAACAAACGCTGAATCAAAACCTCATCATCGGCCTCCAAGGCAATGGTAGCATGTATCTTCATTCCTTTTTCTTCCATCAATCTGTCTAGTGCTTTTGCTTGTGCATTGGTGCGGGGGAATCCATCAAAAATAAATCCGCTTGCATCCGGGTTTTTATCAACTTCATCTTTCAACATATTTATGGTCACCTCGTCGGGCACTAAATCGCCTTTATCGATATACGATTTTGCCAGCGTCCCCAGTTCGGTCCCATTTTTAATATTGTAACGAAATACATCGCCGGTGGATATGTGTTTTAAATTGTATTTTTCTTTTAAAAAGTTAGCCTGTGTACCTTTCCCTGCACCCGGTTTCCCGAACAGCACTAAATTGATCATATTTACTCTTCTTTTATTTGATATACTTCTGGTAAGTTTCTTCCTAATTCGTCATAATCAAGCCCGTACCCCACAATAAATTTGTTGGGGATTTCTATGCCTACGTAATCTATGTTGTATTCCCCCGAATAGACATCGGGTTTGTAAAACATGGAAGCTATTTTAAATTTTTTTACGTTGATGTTGGAGAACATGGAGACCAGTTCTTTTACCGTTTTTCCCGTATCTATTATATCTTCAAGAATTACTACGCTACGCCCCTCTACATTGTCTGGCACGTCCAATAGTGTTTTTACAATTCCTGTTGATGATATTCCGTGATACGAGCTCAATTTTACAAAACTGAGTTCGCAGTCCTGATCGTATTTTTTTATAAAATCTGAAGCAAACATGAACGCACCATTAAGGACACAAATAAAAATGGGCGTCTCATTTTTAAAGTCGGCTTTTACCTTTTCTACCATTAGCTCAATGGCAGCATTTATTTCTTCGGCAGAAATAAAAGGCTCAAAATATGTGTCGTGAAGCTTAATCAAGTTTCTTAAAATTATAAAGTTGCAAAGATACTATTTAGATTTTTGTTTTTCCTTTAAATTTAATCGATTTCAACTATTTGTCAATTATTTTCACATCAAAAAAGTTATTTTTTTAAGCAATACTTACAAAAAAAGTCGGTTATGTGCTATTTCTCCTACCTAAACAGCTTGCTTTTTAAGCTTGTTTTTCCATAATCCCCTCATACAGATAGCGCAGTATTATCGCTCCTATTTCATTTTAAACTGTATTTTTGCAAAAGTTTGTGCTTGGTATTTAAAAACCAAAAACTCATAACCTTATTCAAACATATAAACTCGTATAATGAACTATTTTTCTTCTGATTTTAAATTGGGAATTTTAGGCGGTGGCCAACTTGGTAAAATGCTGCTATACGAAACTCGCAAATTTGATATTTACACGCTGGTGCTCGACCCAAGCAATGAAGCCCCCTGCAAAATTGCCTGCAACGAATTTTTTCAAGGCGATTTGATGGATTTCGATACTGTTTACCAATTTGGTAAAAAAACAGATGTACTGACCATTGAAATTGAAAACGTAAATATTGATGCCTTGGAACAATTGGAAAAAGAAGGGAAAACAGTATATCCATCGGCTAAAACGCTTAAAACCATACAAAACAAGGCCAAACAAAAACTGTTTTATGTAGACAACAACATCCCTACGGCAGACTTTACACGTTTTGCCTATCCAGACGAGATGCTTACGGCGATTAAAAACGAATCGCTTTCCTTCCCATTTGTATGGAAAAGTGCCCGCTTTGGGTACGACGGACAAGGCGTAAAGGTTATTAAAACATATTCTGATCTGGAAGGGCTGCCGAGCGCAGAATGTATTGCCGAAAAAATGATACCGTTTAAAAACGAACTGGCGGTAATTGTTTCGAGGGACCCAAAAGGAAACGTAAAAACGTATCCGGTAGTAGAAATGGAATTTCATCCGGAAGCCAACCAAGTGGAATATGTTATTTGTCCGGCACGTATTGATGAAAACGTAGCCAAAAAAGCACAATTGGTGGCTTTAAAAGTTTCGCAGGCATACCAACATGTTGGTTTATTGGCCGTGGAAATGTTCCAGACACAAAACGACGAAATTTTGGTAAACGAAGTGGCCCCGCGCCCGCACAACAGTGGCCATTACAGTATTGAAGCCAGTTATACCAATCAGTTTGAGCAGCATATCCGGGCTATTTTGGGACTTCCATTGGGAACTACCGAAAGCAAGGTTGCCGGTATTATGGTAAACCTTGTTGGTGCCGAAGATCACACAGGTCCCGTTGTTTATAAAAATATCGAGAAAATCATGGATATGGAAGGCGTTACCCCGCATATATACGGAAAACGGGAAACTCGCCCGTTTAGAAAAATGGGGCACGTTACCATTGTAAACCCCAATGTAAATGAAGCCAGAAAAACAGCCGAGCTTGTTAAGAAAAGCATTAAAGTAATTGCAGAAGATTAGATTCTTAGCCCTGGAATTTTATGTAAGGCATTGTTGGTTTAATAGTATCGATAAGTTTATTTGATAAAATCATTCCACAAACCTATAAAAATAAAAAATCCCCGCTTCGGGCTTCCATCTTCCGGCTTCTTCGTACCTTTACCGTTTTAAAACCTTCAACATAAAAGTATGGCCAAAGTAGCAGTAATTATGGGGAGCACAAGTGACCTCCCGGTTATGCAGGACGCAATAGACGTTTTAAAAGAATTAGGAGTTGAGACCATGGTAGACATAGTTTCTGCACACCGAACCCCCGAAAAAATGTACGATTTTGGTAAAAATGCCCATCTAAAAGGAATTTCGGTTATTATTGCAGGCGCTGGTGGTGCTGCACACCTTCCAGGAATGGTAGCTTCATTGTCTCCGTTGCCCGTTATCGGGGTTCCGGTAAAAAGCAGTAATTCTATAGACGGATGGGATTCTGTACTTTCTATCCTTCAGATGCCCGGCGGTGTTCCGGTAGCAACGGTAGCTTTAAACGGTGCCAAAAATGCAGGGATTTTAGCAGCACAAATTATTGGAAGCTCCAATAAGGAAATTCAGGCAACTATTGTTTCTTATAAAGAATCCCTTAAAGATAAAGTTATTAAGGGCGCACAGGAAATAAAAAAATAGGCCCGGGGATAGAGCCTATTTTTTTCTGCCAATCCTTTTTACTTCAGGTTAACGCATTACACAGCTATAATTTGAATAAGTAGGTTTGATGTGTATTTTAAATGTCTATTTTTCTATTGTTGTATTATGCCAACATTTACGACATTCCCGCCCTTGGCGGTTTTATATTTACTGCTGAATTGCCAAATAATCGATAACAGGTACAAAATAAGCGTTTAAATGAGCGATTTTGATGCAAAAACACATTGGGAAGACATCTATAAAACCAAAAAGCCTGACAAAGTAAGCTGGTTTCAAGATGTTCCAAAAACATCTATTGACTATATCGAAGCACTTCAGCTTAAAAAAAATGAAGCCGTTATAGATGTTGGCGGCGGCGATAGCTTTTTGGTTGATTATTTGTTACGGAATGGCTATACCGATATTACTGTATTGGATATTTCCAAGACCGCCTTCGACCGTGCTAAAGAAAGGCTTGGCGAGGAGCATGCAAAAAAGGTTACATGGATTGTATGTAACATTGTTGATTTTACCCCAAACAGAACATATTCCCTTTGGCACGACCGTGCTGCTTTTCATTTTTTAACCCAAGCAGAAACCATTAAAACATATGCTCGATTGGCCTGCAAAGCAATATCGGTAAACGGACACCTTATTTTGGGTGCTTTTTCTACAAACGGGCCAAAAAAATGTAGCGGCATTGCTGTACGGCAATACAACGAGGCATCATTACAAAGAGTTTTTAATAAAAATTTTAAACAAATCAATATCGGTTACCATAACCATACCACTCCCTTCAATACAACACAAAACTTTATTTTTTGCAACTTCAAGAAATGTTAATCAATTTTAAAATAGAAACCACATTCTACATAAAGTTTATTACTTTGTACTTCAGAAAAAGAAATAAAAAAATAACTTATGGCAAATTTGCTTAACAATACGTTTACAACCCCCTATAAAACAGCTCCTTTTTCAGCAATAAAAAATGAAGATTTTCTTCCGGCTATTAAAAAGGAAATTCAAAAAACCAAAGAAGAAATAAACGCAATAACTACCAATAGGGAAGCCCCAACCTTTAAAAATACGATTGAGGCGTTAGAATTTTCGGGCGAACAACTTGACAGGATTACTTCTATTTTTTACAATTTAAACAGTGCCGAAACCAATAAGGAAATTCAAAAGCTCGCACAGGAAATCTCTCCGCTTTTATCTGAATTCGGTAACGATATACGCCTCAACGAAACGCTTTTTAAAAGAGTAAAATCTGTTTGGGAACAAAAAGAAAAATTAAATCTCAACAAAGAGCAGCAAATGCTCTTGGAAAAAACCTATAAAAGTTTCTCCAGAAACGGTGCAAATCTAGCCAACGATAAAAAGGACATTTTAAGGGACATTGACAAACAACTTTCTACGCTGAGCCTTAAATTTGGAGAAAATGTGTTGGCCGAAACCAATAATTTCGAGCTTCATATTACAGAAGAAAACCAATTAAAAGGGCTTCCTGAAAGTGCGTTGGAGGCCGCTGCCGGAGAAGCCAAAGAACGTAATAAAGACGGGTGGGTCTTTACCTTAAACTACCCAAGCTATATCCCGCTTATGACCTATGCCGAAAATCGTGAGCTCCGCAAAAAAATGTCGCTTGCCTTTGGGAGCAAGTCTTTTCAAGGCAACAAATACGACAATCGGGAAATCATCAGGCAAATTGCCAATCTTCGTCAACAACGCGCCGAGTTGTTGGGCTACAAAACACATGCGCATTTTATTTTGGAAGAACGCATGGCAAAAACTCCGGAAAAAGTAACCCTCTTTCTGGAAGAATTGCTGACCAAAGCCAAACCTGCCGCCAAACGGGAATATACCCAACTCGAAAATTTTGCAAAGGAATTGGGCAGTATAGACAAACTTGAAAAATGGGACGGTGCTTTTTATACCGAAAAATTAAAACAAAAACTTTTTAACCTGGATGATGAAAAACTAAAGCCCTACTTTAAACTCGAAAACGTTATCAACGGGGTTTTTACGGTTGCAGAAAGGTTGTACGGACTTACATTTGAAGAAACTGCCGAAATAGACAAATACCATAAAGACGTAAAAACATACAAAGTACTGGACGAAAACAAAGAACTTGTTTCAATTCTGTATGCCGATTTCCATCCGCGTGGCGGAAAAAGAAACGGTGCCTGGATGACAGTTTACAAGCGACAGTATAAATTAAACGGGGAAAACTCAAGGCCACATATTTCCATTGTATGCAATTTTACCAAACCAACCGAGTCCAAACCTTCATTATTAACTTTCAATGAAGTAACTACCTTATTTCACGAATTTGGCCATGCGCTCCATGGTATGCTTGCCAACACCACATATCCGAGTTTAAGCGGAACCAGTGTGTATTGGGATTTTGTAGAACTTCCAAGTCAAGTACTGGAAAACTGGTGCTATGAAAAAGATGCCTTGGAAATTTTTGCAAAACATTACCAAACCGAAGAGATTATCCCGATGGAATATGTAGAGAAAATTAAAGAATCGGCTACTTTTATGGAAGGGATGCAAACCCTTAGGCAATTAAGCTTTGGCATGCTCGACATGAGCTGGCACGGCACAGACCCCAGTAACATTGAAAATGTAAAAAAACATGAAGATGCTGTTTTTGAAGCTACCCGATTGTACCCGGAAACTCCCGAAACCTGTATGAGCACAGCCTTTTCTCATATTTTTCAGGGCGGTTACTCGGCGGGATATTACAGCTATAAATGGGCCGAGGTTCTCGACGCCGATGCCTTTGAATATTTTAAGGAAAAAGGAATTTTTAGTAAGGAAGTTGCTACCAAATTCAAAAACAATGTGCTTTCCCAAGGGGGTATAGAAGACCCCATGGAGCTTTACAAACGCTTTAGGGGCAAAGAACCTCAACCAGATGCTTTGTTAAGAAGGGCCGGACTTATTGAAAAGAAATAATTTAAAAAAACAGACCGCTTTGCCGATAAATAGTTTTCTTATCGGCAAAGTGTATTTCAATTTTATTCCTTGACAAATTGTTTTCCCGCATTTACCCAAGCATCAAAACCACCATCCAGGTTATGGATGTTTTTAAAGCCCAGGGCCGCTAATTTTTCAGAGGCTTTAGCGCTTCTGCCACCAGCTTTACAATAAAGGTATATATTGGCATTTTTATCCAATGCACTCACCTTTTCAACAAAATCATCACTTTTCACATCTATATTGATTGCATTTTCAATATATCCTTCCCGATACTCTTTCGGGGTCCTCACGTCCAAAAGCATGTCGTTTTCAGACAATTCGTTTTTAAATTCAGTAATATCTTCGTCCTGTACTTGAGAAAAAGTAAATTGTGTAGCCATCAGCAGAAAAACTATAAATATACTTTTGTTCATGCGCTTATTTTTTAAAGTAAGTAATCATTTTCTTTTAAGCCAGTATTTTCTTAAAATGTAAAGTTACAAAAGTGATAATTAAAGTTTTTATTATATTTTTGAAAGAAATTTATTCGGCGTGCCTAAACACAAACTAAATCCTTCCAAATGGGTGGATCTATATGCAGATTACCTTTTTAACTACACCATTACCAGAGTGAACGACACCATTGTAGCCGAAGATTTAGTTCAGGAAACATTTCTGGCCGGATTAAAATCTGCTGAAAATTTTAAAGGAGATGCCGCAGAACGTACTTGGCTTATCTCTATTTTAAAACGAAAAATAATTGACCATTACCGAAAAATAAATTCAAAAAAGGGCAAAGCTGAAATTAAAATGGGCTACACCAATGCCGACGACCAAGATGGTGACTGGCTGGAAGAACGGGTGGCAGATCCATTCGATCTCAATGCAGAAGATGTTTTACAAAACGAAGAATTAGGAATTGCCATTCAGGAATGCCTTATGAAGCTTCCTAAAAAACAAGCCGATGTCTTTATAAAAAAAACAATACAGGGCATGGAGACAGAAGATATTTGTAAAGAACTGAATATCACTGCGTCTAATTTATGGGTAATAGTACATCGTGCCAGAACCGCTTTAATGGATTGTTTAGAAAATAATTGGTTTAAAAATGAGTAATAAAAAAAATATCCTTTTTGCTTCTTGCGAAGAAGCAAAGCAGATTTGCGACAAGGTGCAATATGGCGAAGCTACTTTTATAGAAAAAATGAAGCTCAACCTTAGATTGATGTGGTGCAGGGCAACCAAATCTTATACTAAAAAGAACAGGAACCTAACCCAACTCTGTAACAAAGCCGAAATAAAGACCTTAAACCCCGACAAAAAGGAAGAAATGAGAAAGAACATCAACTCCAAATGCTAAACCAAAAGCATGGCAAGCCACCACACCACCGAGATACTTTCTACAAAAAAACTGGCATAATACTTTGATCTATTTTTTGTTGCAAACAAAATAGATAAAATTATAAGTCCGCCAACCCCAAGCTCCACCAGTTGATATTTATACGCAAAATTGTACTTAAACAAGCTTAAAACGCAAAAGAATACCGCCAAAAGCGTCCCCAATAATTTTACCCAACGAACGCCCAAAACCTGTGGCAGGGTTCGTAACCATGCTTCATCTGTATTTAAATCCCTTATCTCAAACGGAATCATAATAGCAATAATATAGATAAAACGCTGCAATACTTCCACATAGGCATTAGCCTGCATGGGCATATCGTTGTTTAGAAGCGGCAGGATAACGGTAGAAACAGACCATGTTAGCCCCACAATATATATTTTTATGCCCTTTAGGCTTCTTATGTTCCTTTTTGTGGTCAATGCAGGGACTACATACAAAAATGCCAGGACTACGAGTCCGCCTGCAACAAAAAGTGTTTTATAATTAAGCCGAAAAACATAATAAGCCGCAATAATAAAACAGATGCCCCCAAAAAACTGTATGGTCTTTAAATATTTTTTATCCACAAAAAGATAGTGCTTGGCAAGCGAGCTGTACTTTATAAAGCCATATTCTACAATAGTACCAAAAAAAAGTGCATAACTTATTACTTCATCATAACCCAGACCAAAACTAAGCATTGTTATCCGCGCTAGCGCATATACCGCCAAAGCTACGTGAATGCTGGAGTCTAGGTAAAAATCAAAAATCTGTTTAAGCAGCTTCATGGTCACAAATTAACAAAAGATAATTTAATGTTTACAGCATTTAAAAACATCAGTCAACAAACCCCAAAAAAGTTCTCTGGGAACAAGTTAAAAAACAAAAAATATTTCGGTTTCTGCCCGAACGGGCTACTGGTCAAGCATTAAACTATGTTAAATCTCACTTAGCAGGTCAAAGCCAGTTCAAAAGTACTTTTTTAAACAAATAATATATGTACTTTTGCGCAAATTAAAACATTTTTAGACGGTTATAATGAAAACAGATTCTTTTGTTACCCGGCATATCGGCCCCCAAGAAGAGGATTTAAACACCATGTTCAGTACAATTGGTGTAAAAAACATAGATGAATTACTGTATGAAACCTTCCCCGACGGTATCAGGTTAAAAACCGACCTTGATCTCCCGGAAGCCATGACAGAACACGAGTATCTGGCCCATCTTAAACAATTGGCCGCAAAAAACAGTATTTTTAAAACGTACATTGGCCTTGGTTATCACGAGTCTATTACTCCTTCGGTTATAAAAAGGAACATTCTTGAAAACCCGGGCTGGTATACGGCGTATACCCCATATCAGGCCGAAATTGCTCAAGGAAGGTTAGAAGCCTTGTTAAATTTCCAGACCATGGTCTGCGATCTTACCGGAATGGAAATTGCCAATGCATCGCTTCTCGACGAAGGTACCGCCGCCGCCGAGGCTATGTCCATGCTATTTAGTGCCAGGACCCGCGGGCAAAAGAAAGACAACGTTAACAAGTTTTTTGTTTCTGATGAAGTTTTGCCGCAAACATTGTCGGTTTTAAAGTCGCATGCCATGCCTTTAGAAATAGACCTCGTTGTTGGCGACCATACTTCTTTTGATTTTTCTCAGGACTTTTTCGGTGCTTTTTTACAATACCCCGGAAAGTACGGCGCTGTTTATAATTATGTCGAATTTGTTTCTGAAGCAACTAAAAACAACATAAAAGTAGCCGTTGCTGCCGATATTTTAAGTTTGGTAAACCTCACCCCTCCCGGGGAATTTGGCGCCGAAGTCGTTGTAGGAACCACACAACGCTTTGGTATCCCTCTTGGATACGGTGGGCCGCATGCGGCATATTTTGCTACAAAAGAAGCCTACAAACGTAACCTTCCCGGAAGAATTATTGGCGTGACCAAAGATATGGACGGCAACCGCGCCCTTCGTATGGCCCTGCAAACCAGGGAACAGCACATAAAGAGAGATAAGGCCACTTCCAATATATGTACGGCACAGGTGCTTTTGGCCGTTATGGCTGGAATGTATGCAGTATATCACGGCCCTAAAGGTTTAAAATACATTGCAGATAAAGTACACAATTCTACCGTTGCACTTGCCAATACACTCGCCAAATTAGGTTACGGGCAATTAAACGAATCGTATTTTGATACTATTTTAATTAAAGCAGATGTACAACAGGTAAAAAGCATCGCCGAACTTGAGGAAGTAAACTTCTTATATATCGGTAACGATCAAGTTGCCATTTCCTTAAATGAAGCGACCACATTGGCCGATCTGAATAAAATCGTTCAGATATTTGCCGATGCCGCAGGAAAAAATACCATTTCCATTGATGCATTGATCGAAGATCGTGCCATTTTAAACGGATCTGCGCGCGTTTCTTCTTTTCTGGATAATGAAGTGTTTAACGCTTACCACTCAGAAACTGCTTTGATGCGCTACATTAAAAAACTGGAACGCAAAGACCTTGCGCTTAACCATTCCATGATTTCACTGGGCTCTTGTACCATGAAACTTAATGCCGCTTCAGAAATGCTTCCGTTAAGCTGGGACGAGTGGGGAAACATCCATCCGTTTGTTCCGGTAGAACAAGCTGCCGGATACCAAGAAGTCCTTAAAACTTTAGAAGAACAGCTTAACGTTATTACAGGATTTGCCGGAACCTCGCTTCAACCCAATTCCGGGGCGCAGGGAGAATTTGCCGGTCTTATGGTCATTCGGGCTTATCATGAATCCCGTGGCGATAATAACAGGAACATTTGTTTAATCCCGGCCTCGGCGCACGGTACCAATCCCGCTTCTGCCGTACTTGCAGGAATGAAGGTTGTTGTTACCAAAACCGACGAAAAAGGGAACATTGATGTTGAGGACCTTCGGGACAAAGCCGAAAAATACAAAGACGAACTGGCCGCTTTAATGGTTACCTACCCTTCTACGCACGGGGTATTTGAATCTTCTATTAAAGAAATTACCAAAATTATCCATGATAATGGCGGACAAGTATATATGGACGGCGCTAATATGAACGCTCAGGTAGGACTTACAAACCCGGCAACCATTGGTGCCGATGTTTGCCACCTTAACCTGCACAAAACTTTTGCCATTCCACACGGTGGCGGGGGGCCCGGCGTTGGACCCATATGTGTTGCCAGCCATTTGGTAACGTTTTTACCATCAAACCCTATAATCAAAATGGGCGGTAAAAATGCCATCGATGCTATTTCTGCTGCTCCTTGGGGAAGTTCCCTTGTTTGCTTGATTTCTTATGGCTATATAAAAATGCTCGGCGCAAAAGGCTTAAAGCAAGTTACAAGTACCGCAATTTTAAACGCAAACTATATAAAAGAAAGGCTAAACGGCTCTTATAATGTACTGTATACCGGAGAAAAAGGAAGGGCCGCCCACGAAATGATTATAGATTGCAGGCCGTTTAAAGCAAAAGGCATTGAAGTAACCGATATTGCCAAAAGATTGATAGATTATGGTTTCCATGCACCTACGGTTTCTTTCCCTGTTGCCGGTACCATGATGATCGAACCTACCGAAAGTGAAAGCTTGGCCGAATTGGATAGGTTTTGCAACGCTTTGATCTCCATTAGAAAAGAAATTGAAGCGCTTACCGAAGCCGATCAAGCCGACAATGTGCTTAAAAACGCACCGCACACCTTAAAAATGCTTACGGCTTCTACTTGGGAGTTCCCATATTCAAGAGAAAAGGCTGCTTATCCGTTGGAACACATTGCCGAAAACAAGTTTTGGCCAACCGTTAGACGTGTAGACGAAGCTTATGGAGACCGTAATTTAATGTGTACTTGTGCTCCCATTGAAGATTATATGGATGCATAATAGAAAAACCCATATACACTATATATACAAAGCCTTTCATTTATCTGAAAGGCTTTTTTCATGTTCTTTTTCTTTACTTGGCAACTAAAACGTTCTCGTTGAACGTCGTAAATTATACTATGCATGCATAATAGTAATGTTTGTATTAATTGTATCTTTGGTAAAACCAACATCTATATGCATATAAAAATAACAGGCACAGGTTGTTACATCCCTCCTGATATTACAGAAAACAGCACTTTTGCACAACATGAGTTTTTAAATGTTGATGGATCTCCTTTTCATCATCCCAATGAAGTTATAATAGAAAAGTTTAAAGCTATAACCGGTATTAAAGAAAGAAGGTACGTTCTCGACCAGCATACCACTTCCGACATTGCTTTCTTTGCTGCCGAAAAGGCCCTTGAAGATGCTCAACTGGACAAAGAAACCCTTGACTACATTATAGTGGCCCATAACTTTGGCGACATTAAAAAGGGCACCGACCAGAGCGATACTGTGCCAAGCATTGCATCAAGGGTAAAACATTCCCTTAAAATTAAAAATCCAAAATGCGTTGCTTACGACGTGCTGTTTGGTTGTCCCGGATGGATTGAGGGCGTTATCCAGGCACAGGCCTTCATTAAGGCCGGAATGGCAAAAAAATGCCTGGTCATAGGCGCAGAAACCTTATCGAGAGTGGTTGATAGCCACGACAGGGATTCCATGATCTATTCAGACGGTGCCGGTGCCACGGTTATCGAGGCTACTGCCCAAGACGGCGGCATATTATCGCACGCATCGGCTACGTATGCTCACGACGAAGCTTATTATCTGTTCTTTGGAAAATCTTATAACAAAGCCCTTACCTGTAATACCAAGTACATTAAAATGTATGGAAGAAAAATTTACGAATTTGCCGTAACCCACGTACCTGTTGCCATGAAAGAATGCCTTGATAAAAGCGGTGTTTCCATTAACCAATTAAAAAAAATATTTATTCACCAGGCCAACGAGAAAATGGACGAGGCCATCCTGCACCGTTTCTACAAATTATACCATAAAGAGGTACCAAGCGGGATCATGCCCATGAACATCCATGAGCTTGGCAACAGTTCGGTAGCAACCATACCCACTTTATTTGATTCTGTTAAAAAAGGAAATATTACCAATCAGGAACTACATAAAGGAGATGTTGTTATATTTGCAAGTGTGGGCGCGGGCATGAATATTAATGCGCTCGTTTATAAATATTAGTATGTACGAAAATAGCTTTCCGAACAAGCGCTATAAAAAAACCATTGAATTTCTAGAAGCTACCGTCCCGGCCCCGGCCAATGTATTGGACCTTGGCATTGAAAACCCGTTTAGCAAGATAATGCAGGACCGTGGTTACCACGTTGCCAATACCAAGGGCGAAGATTTGGATGTTGATTTTCGTACTGTTGAAGGCACCCATGCCGATGTAGTTACCGCATTCGAAATTTTCGAACACCTTATTGCTCCTTTTAACGCCTTAACAAAAATAAAGGGCAACAAGCTTGTTGCTTCGGTGCCGTTAAGGTTGTGGTTTGCTCCTGCATACAGAAGTAAAACCGATGCATGGGACAGGCATTACCACGAATTTGAAGATTGGCAGTTTGACTGGCTTCTTGAAAAGGCCGGATGGGAGATTAAAAAACGGGAAAAGTTTACCAACCCGGTCAAAAAAATAGGCTTTAGGCCATTGTTGCGGTCTTTTACACCACGCTATTATATAATATATGCCGAAAGGATTAAAAAGTAACGACTTTTTATAATGAACTACTATATTGTTATTCCTGCCCATAACGAAGAAAGTTTTTTAAAGCATACACTGGAAAGTATTGCATGTCAAACGCTTTTGCCCAAACGTGTGGTAGTTGTAAACGATAATTCTACCGATGCTACCGAAACCATTATAGATACTTTTGCCCAACAACACGCCTATATAACCAAGCTCAATGTAACTTCTACAAAAGAACATATGCCGGGGAGCAAGGTAGTTAATGCATTTAACAAAGGCCTGGCCGTTCTTGACGATGAATACGGTTTTTTGGTAAAGCTGGACGCCGATCTTATCCTGCCCGATACGTATTTTGAAACCATTGCCCGTATTTTCAATCAACAACCCCATGTGGGCATTGCCGGCGGCTTTGCTTATGAACAAAC
This sequence comes from Galbibacter sp. PAP.153, assembly GCF_037029175.1. Classification (NCBI taxonomy): domain Bacteria; kingdom Pseudomonadati; phylum Bacteroidota; class Flavobacteriia; order Flavobacteriales; family Flavobacteriaceae; genus Galbibacter; species Galbibacter sp. PAP.153. The sequence goes on from NZ_JAZEUN010000013.1 coordinate 38,628, forward strand.
CAATAACGGTACATGGAAGCTCAACCATCCTATGGGGAACGACCATGTTCGTGGTGCCTTTAAGGCCTACACCAAGGACTGCTATAAAGCTATTGGCGGACTACGGTGCGCCATGGGGTGGGATACCGTAGACGAACTGCTTGCCCGTTATCATGACTTTGAAATATATACAGCTACCTCTTTAAAGGTAAAACATTTACGCCCCACCGGAGCATCTTATAACAAAAAGGCGCGTATGCTTCAGGGAAAAGCCATGTACACCATGCGGTACGGTTTTTTAATTACCGCCATTGCCTCTGGAAAAATGGCATGGAAACAAAAAAAAGTACAAATTTTTACAGATAACCTGAAAGGCTATTTTAATGCCAAAAAAGAAAAAGCCCCTTTTCTTGTTACTCAAAAAGAAGGTGCCTTTATTAGAAATTACCGTATGGAAAATATTAAAAGGAAATTTTTATAGCACACGTCCGTTCTTAACTTTATGAGTGTGCATTATTTCATTAGGAAAGCCCAACAAGGTTAAAAGACTTGCGGGGGTTTTTAACTGACTCTTTATTTAAAAGTTTCATTTTGTGCGAGGCTCTGTATGACTTCATGCCTCTTATCTATGCTAACGCTTACTTTATCTTTATTTAATTCGTGATGGGACCCCCTGCTTCCATATACACATAACCTGTTACTTTGCTTGGTATTGCTGCTATAGGCAAATGAGTGCTGTATTGAAGATAATGGCCCTGCACTATTTCGGGATGGGCACTTATTTGTTTTGCAAAAAGAAAACCACCCTAGGGGAAATAAAACCCCATAGGATGGTTTGTTCTTTTTCTAGTTCCGATTTAAACAGTATCTCCAGACGATACATCTCTAGAAGGAACTCATAAAAGACATTGCTACATATGATACACACCGCAATGCCTTTTAGTCAATAGGCAACTTCTTATAAAATCTATTCCAATACTTCTTGTATGGGCTCTCCGCTTTTTCCGCTGGTAAATTCTATACCCAATAAGGCACATATGGTACTTGCTATGTCGGGTATTTCGGTACGTTTTACGGTGGCCCCGTGTTTTATACCCTTGCCAAAGAACAGCAGGGGTGTATGGGTATCGTATGTATAACCGGAACCGTGCGTTGTGCCTGTACGGGAAGTCGATGGAATGTATCCCGGACGCAGTACAATAAGCACGTCCCCGGACCCGTTTTGGTTGTAGCCCATTTGCAGGCTGTGGGCAATGCCATGTGTAAATTCTTGATTCCTCATGGCGGTTGCGGTGTATGCTTCGGCTATGTTTTTATAGCTCTTTATTTCGTTAACTATTGCATTTTCAACCTCTGTGGACGTTAGCCCGAGCGACTTGATTACTTCTTGGTCCAGGAATATTTGTTCGTTGGACATGTTTTTTATGAGCTTATCGCTATGGAAGGTTTCGGAAAGAAATTTGTTCAAGGGGTCGTAAAATTCCTTTTTGCTGAAGTACCCCCCGGGTATTTTTAGGCTCTCCAAATAACTTGGCACCTCAACAGCGGCATGGTCGGCAGTAAGGAAAACGGTATACTCGCCCTTGCCTACTTGTTTGTCCAGATAGGCAAAGAGTCTAGCCAGGTCTTGGTCCAAACGTAAGTACGTATCTTCTGTTTCTTTGGCGCTTACGCCAAATCGGTGGCCTACGTAATCGGTTGCCGAGAAGCTTACGGCGAGAAAATCGGTTATATTGTCTTTCCCTAGTTCTTCGCCTTCTATGGCGGCTTCTGCAAAGTCTACCGTAAGGGAATTGCCATAGGGCACGCCCTTGAGGAGGTCGAATTTCCCGTTGTCGTTCCATAGTTTGGGTATGTCGTGCGGGAATACGGGTGCCTGTTCACCTTTAAACGGGCCTTCAAACTCGTTGTCGTCTGCAATGCTCTCTGTATAGGTATTGATGTCATAAAGGGTATTCCATGTTTTGTTGTATTTTTCGGCAGCATTGGACTTGTTGAACTTGGCTACCCACTTTGGCAGCTTGTCCATGTAGTAGGTACTGGTTATCCAGTGCCCCTCGTCTCCGCCCTGGAACCAGTATGCGGCATCAGCGGCGTGCCCGGCGGGCAGTATGGAGGCCCTATCCTTGAGCGATACGCCTATTACCTTGCCACGGGAAACGGTGGCGAGCTTGAGCTGGTCTGTCATGGTGCTGGATAGCATCCTTTTGGGCGACATTTTTCCGGCATCGGTGGTGGTGCCAAGAGATGCTACCGAAGCGTCTTCGGTACAGTAGACCATCCTTTCTTCTTCTTTGTCGTACCAATCGTTCCCCAGTATACCATGTATTTTTGGGGTGGTCCCGGTATATACCGAGGTGTGCCCAACGGCTGTTTTGGTGGGGATGTAGTTAAAATGGTTGTTCTTGCAGTTAAAGCCTTCGTTTACCATGCGTTTAAAACCATTGTTTCCGTATCGTTCCCAGAAACGGGGGATGTAGTCGTAGCGCATTTGGTCTACCATGATGCCTACTACGAGCTTTGGCCTTGTGTACAATTGAGTTGCTGTTTTTTCCTGGGCCTTGGCGGTAGATAAGCCAATAATTGCAAGGCCCAATAATACGTAGTTTTTCATTAGGATTATTAATTTTTGTAAAACTAGCAATTTAAAATAACGAGAAGTTTAAATATTGGTTAAAAGAGATGTAATTTTATTTTTTTACTTTAGCTGTTCTATTTGAATTACATGATTTATATTGAAAATTTTGGGCGTTATTTTATCATGCTAAAGGAAGTTTTTAGCAGGCATACAAAATGGTCCATGCTTAAAAACCTGATTTTTAAAGAAATAGACGATCTTATATACGGGTCGTTGGGTATTATTATCTTTATATCCTTTTTTATTGGCGGTGTAGTTGCCATACAGACGGCCCTGAACATAGATAACCCCTTGATACCGAAATACCTGGTAGGCTTTACCACGAGGCAGTCGGTAATCCTGGAGTTTGCGCCCACATTTACCTCTATTATCATGGCGGGAAAGGTGGGTTCTTATATTACGTCGAGTATAGGTACCATGCGGGTCACTGAACAGATAGATGCTTTGGAGGTTATGGGGGTGAACTCGTTGAATTATTTGGTGTTCCCTAAAATTGTGGCGCTCATGCTCTACCCTTTTGTAATTGCCATTGCCATGTACATGGGTATTCTTGGTGGTTGGATAGCCGCGGTTTTTGGCGGCTACAGTACCAGTGCCGAGTTCATAAAGGGATTGCAGGTAGATTTTAACACCTTTCATGTTATTTATGCGTTTACCAAAACTATTGTTTTTGCTTTTATCTTGGCAACTATCCCTTCCTTTTATGGGTATTATATGAAAGGTGGTGCACTTGAAGTGGGCAAGGCCAGTACTTCTTCGTTTGTTTGGACGAGCGTTGCCATTATTATTGCCAATTATTTACTCACACAAATGTTGTTAGGCTGATGATTATTGTTGAAGATATACATAAATCGTTTGGAGATACGGAGGTATTGAAAGGCATCTCTACGTGTTTTGACAAAGGAAAGACCAACCTTATTATCGGGCAGAGCGGCTCGGGGAAAACGGTGTTTCTAAAATGCCTGCTGGGGCTGCACCGCCCCGAACAGGGAAAGATTGTATACAATGACCGTGCCTATGCCGACATGGACGAGGACCAACGTACCGAGCTGCGGCAGGAAATGGGCATGGTTTTTCAAGGAAGTGCACTTTTTGACTCCATGACCGTTATAGAAAACGTTATGTTCCCCCTGCGGATGTTCTCCAAACTCTCTAAAAACGAAATGGCCGAACGGGCATCTATTGTACTGGAAAGGGTAAACCTGGTCGATGCCAACAACAAACTGCCTTCTGAGATATCGGGGGGGATGCAAAAGCGCGTTGCCATTGCCCGTGCCATTGTAAACAAGCCTAAATACTTGTTTTGCGACGAACCTAACTCTGGCCTCGACCCCAAAACGGCCATTGTAATAGATAATTTGATACATGAAATTACCCAAGAATACAACATTACCACCATTATTAATACGCACGATATGAACTCGGTAATGGAAATTGGCGAGAAGATTGTTTTTTTAAAAGATGGCTACAAGGAATGGGAAGGTACCAACAAAGAAATATTTAAAACCGACAACGAGGCCGTTACCAATTTTGTGTACTCGTCTGATTTGTTTAAAAAAGTACGCGATACATATTTAAAGGAAGGGAATTAGGTTTTTGTTGATAGTTGATAGGAGTCTAAAAAAAATAGCCAGAAACTTGAAACCTGAACCTCTGAACTCTCAATCCTAAACCCTCAACTCAATAAAGCAGCTTCAATTCTTTTAAATCGAACTCTTTCATTACGTTGTCTTCCATGAGCACCTTTAAACAACCATTATTTGCCACGCCCTTGATGAAGCCCATAATGAGGGTACCGTTGTTCAGCTTAAAAGTGGAAGGTTTATTTCTTCTGAAAAGGTTTTTTTCGTATGCCTTTTTTAGTTTTGAAAGCTCTCTGTTAACAATCCAGGCCTCGTATTTTTCAATGTTCTCGATGATCTTTAGCAATACTTCGTCTTTTTGATAATAGACCCCGGTAATTTTCTTTAGGGAAGAAGCATTGGTAACACCGTCGAAATTGGTTTGGTTTAAATTAAGCCCCACCCCTATTATGGAAGCACTTAATTTCCCGTTTTGTATAATGCTTTCGATTAAAATACCGCATATCTTGCTGTTGACTGACAAAATGTCGTTTGGCCATTTTATTTTTAATTGAGGGATTGTAAAATAAACCAGGGCGTCGTAAATGGCCAAAGATACGGCCATGCTTAAATAAAAAAGCTCGTCTTTATCGAGGCATTCAATTCGCTTAAAAACGCTAAACGTAAGGTTTTTCCCAGCTTCAGAAACCCATTTTGTACCCATTTGCCCCCTTCCGGCATCTTGTCTGTTTGCGGTTACAACGGTATAATCTTCGAGTTCTTTTTGTATTGCCAGCTGCCTTAAAAAGGAGTTGGTTGAATCGGTGGCATCAAGTTTGATTAAATTCATTTAAATTACTACATTAGAAATATGTAATGTTATGTTAATTTGAATAGTCAAAAAGCTAAAAAAATAATAACTTTGTGAAAATAAAAATTTTTAATGGCAAAAACGAATAGTAGCGCAGATCAATTAATAACAGTTATCTTAAAAGGGATTGAAGAGGTCAAGGGGAAAGATGTAAATATTTTGGATTTAAGAGATATTGAAAATACGGTTTGCGATTACTTCATAATCTGTAATGGTACTTCGAACACACAGGTAAACGCCATCGTAAATTCCATTCAAAAAATTGTCAGCCGAGAAATTAAAGACAAACCATGGCATGTAGAAGGTACAGAGAATGCCGAATGGGTACTGATGGATTATGTAAATGTGGTTGTTCATGTTTTTCAAAAACATATAAGAGAATATTACGACATTGAAGGATTATGGGGCGACGCAAAGCTAACCGCGATTTCGTCAAACTAAATTACCGCGCATTTAAAAACAAGGATTAAGATATTTCGAAACATTATCGGGCCTGGTATACACAAAGGCCGGACAAGAATAAAAGATTAATGGCAAAAGAGAACAGTAACAATACAAACCCAAAGAAACCTAAATTCAGTTCATATTGGATTTACGGAGCTATATTGGTTATAATTATAGGCATGCAATTTTTTTCTGGCAGTAGCGGCTGGCAAACCCCACCCGACATCACGCCCGCAAAATTGCAAGAATACCTAAAGGAAGGCGATGTAAGTAAAATACAGATTATTACCAATGCAAGGCAGGCCAAGGTATACTTGACAAAACAGGCCAAAGAAAAAGACATTCATAAAAATGCACTTAGCAAGACATTAATCCCGTCGAGCACGCAAATCCCGCAATATCAATTAAAATATGGCGATTTGCAGAATTTCGAGAACGATATCAAGAAAACCATTCACGACAACAAACTCTCTGCTTCGGTAGAATACGAGCAGGAATCGAACCTTTTCGGGGAATTGTTGTTTTCCATCCTCCCCTTTGTGCTTATCATTGGTATATGGATTTTCTTAATGCGAAGAATGTCCGGAGGTGCCGCTGGAGGTGCAGGCGGACAAATATTTAACATCGGGAAATCTAAAGCACGCCTATTTGATGAAAAAACCGATATGAAGGTAACATTTAAAGATGTTGCCGGATTGGAAGGCGCAAAAGAAGAAGTGCAGGAAATTGTAGATTTCTTGAAAAACCCCGAAAAATATACCTCATTGGGAGGTAAAATTCCAAAAGGAGCATTGTTGGTAGGGTCTCCCGGTACAGGTAAAACCTTATTGGCAAAAGCAGTTGCCGGAGAAGCAAAAGTTCCTTTCTTTTCCTTATCGGGATCGGATTTTGTTGAAATGTTTGTTGGTGTGGGAGCATCAAGGGTCCGTGATCTATTTAAACAAGCTAAAGATAAATCGCCTGCTATTATCTTTATTGATGAAATTGATGCCATTGGTAGGGCACGTGGAAAAAACAACTTTACCGGAAGCAACGACGAACGCGAAAATACCTTAAACCAGCTTTTAACCGAAATGGATGGCTTTGGCACCAATACAAATGTAATTGTCTTGGCCGCAACCAACAGGGCCGATATTCTGGACAAAGCATTGATGCGCGCCGGACGTTTTGACCGTCAAATATTTGTTGACCTTCCCGATGTGAGGGAGCGTAAAGAGATTTTTGAGGTGCACTTAAGACCTATTAAAACCGCCGAAACATTGGACTTGGAATTTTTGGCAAAACAAACCCCTGGGTTTTCCGGTGCCGATATTGCAAACGTTTGTAACGAAGCTGCTTTAATTGCTGCTAGAAATGGTAAAAAAGCTGTAGACAAACAATCGTTCCTAGATGCCGTAGATAGGATTGTTGGCGGACTTGAGAAAAAGAACAAAATTATTACGCCCGGCGAAAAGAAAACAATTGCTTTTCACGAAGCAGGCCATGCTACCGTAAGCTGGATGCTCGAGCATGCTGCACCATTGGTAAAAGTAACTATTGTTCCCCGCGGACAAAGTTTGGGAGCTGCCTGGTACCTGCCCGAAGAGAGGCTTATTGTAAGGCCCGAGCAAATGGCAGACGAAATGTGTGCTACATTAGGCGGTAGGGCTGCAGAAAAGGTAATCTTCAACAAAATATCAACCGGCGCATTAAGCGACCTGGAAAAGGTTACAAAACAAGCCAGGGCCATGGTAACCATATATGGTCTAAACGAAAAGATCGGGAACCTAACATATTACGATTCCAGCGGACAAACCGATTATAATTTCTCGAAACCATATAGCGAAGAGACAGCTCAGCTTATAGACAAAGAAATCTCTAAAATAATAGAAGAACAATATATAAGGGCCGTAAAATTATTGGAAGAAAACAAAGACAAGCTTACCGAACTGGCGGAGCATTTACTTGAAAAAGAAGTGATTTTTAAAGATGACCTTGAAAGAATTTTTGGAAAGCGCCCTTTTGAGAAAGAAGAACAAACATTACTTGAAAATAAATAATAACAAACGGGAGTAGTTTACAAAATTTACTCCCGTTTTCTTCGTTATCATTAATAATTTTATACATTTATACATCAAAAATTTGAAAAAATAAAAAATAATTCCCCCACAAAATCAGAATGAGCTTATTTAAAAAACTTTTCGGATCTAAACAAAAGAAAGAAGCGTCTGGCGCAGGAGCTGATGAAAGAGGAAAGTTTATGCCGGAAATAAAGCTTCCTACAGATGAAAAATTCACCATAAACTTCAAAAAAAATGGTGGCAAGTTTCTCTATTGCGACTCATTGGAGGAAATTCATGAATGCTTCAACAATATTTTATCAGAAAATAACTGGACAAAAGAACATATATGCTGTTTGGACCCAAAACTGAACGATCTTTTTAAGAAATACAAGTTTAGTAATTCCAACAATTGCCATAACGCCACCTTATTGCTTTCCCCATGTGAAAACCTTGTTGCAGACAATGGTGCCATTCTTATCTCGTCCAACCAAATTAAAGAAAGTAAATTAAACGACCTTCCCGACAATTTTATCATTTTTGCAACTACAAGTCAGCTGGTCGATACCATTGGCGAAGGCCTCAGGGGTATTAAAAACAAAAACAAAAATCAAATCCCCACAAACATTACGACCATTAAGCACTTCAGCATACAAGAAGAAAAAGATTTTCTTACCTACGGAAGTAGTTCAAAAAACTTATATTTGCTATTGCTGGAAGACTTGTAGGACAACCTAACAGCAATTGGACTAAAACTAAAAAACTAACAACCTTGTGAAAGAACTTTTTAAACGTGCCTTAACAGGTATTCTCTATGTTTTTTTACTGTTATCGGCCGTATTTCTAAGCAATGACGCTTTTGATTTTCTGTTTTTGATTTTTGGCATTACCTGCATTTACGAGTTTAAAAAAATTATTCGCTTAAGCGGTTATTACATATTTCTTGCGTTTCTCTCCCTATGGTGGGCATTTATCTATTTGTTGGGCGAAATCTACCAACAAACCATGTTGCGGACTGTTTTGCTCGCGGTATGCATTGCCGTGAACCTAGCATTGATCCTAAAACTGTTTTCAACTAAAAAGCTGGGCTATTCCAACCTGCAAAAATTTATTATAACTCTTTTTTATATTGGCGGCGGGTGCATCTTTTTAACAATGATCCCCTATCAAGTAGGCCATTTTGCAAAATCTTTAATTATTGGTATTTTTATATTGATCTGGGTAAACGATTCGTTTGCCTATTTGGTAGGAAAAAGTATTGGCAAGCACAAGCTCTTTCCCAGCGTTTCCCCAAAAAAAACCATTGAAGGTTTTATTGGAGGACTGGTATTTGCATTAATAGCCTCCTACTTACTATATGTTTACAGTAACGAACTAAGTATGGCACAATGGTTTATTCTTACTATTGTTGTTGTCATAACCGGCTCTATAGGAGATTTGGTAGAATCTAAATTTAAACGGCTGGCTGGCGTAAAAGATAGCGGTGCCATTTTACCCGGCCACGGGGGCTTGCTCGATAGATTGGACAGCCTTATATTTGCAGCGCCTTTTGCTTACCTAACACTTCAAATATTTTATTATGTTTCATAAAGAGGGCCATAAAATTATTATCGTTACGTTTATTTTGGTAGCCATTGGTGTAATTACGGCACAGTTTTACATTCATACATATTGGCTAAAAACGTTGATCCAGCTATCGTTATTGGCCATATTGATATTGATACTTCAGTTTTTTAGGAACCCAAAACGTTCTACCACAATTTCAGATGAAAACATTATAGCCCCTGTTGACGGAAAAGTTGTAGTAATCGAAGAAGTTTTTGAAAAAGAATACTTTAAGGAAAAGCGCATTCAGGTATCTATTTTTATGTCCCCAATAAATGTACACGTTACCCGTTATGCATTAAGCGGTATTGTAAAATACAGCAAATATCATCCTGGAAAATATTTGGTGGCGTGGCACCCAAAAGCATCCGAAGAGAACGAACGCACAACGGTGGTTATAAACAACCCGGGATATGGAGAAGTTTTATATAGGCAAATAGCCGGTGCATTGGCAAAGCGTATTGTTAATTATGCAAAAGTAGGAGAAGAAGTAATACAGGGCACCGATGCCGGGTTTATAAAGTTTGGTTCGCGTGTTGACCTTTTTCTTCCCCTAGATGCAGAGGTACAGGTTGCATTGCACCAAAAAGTTAAGGGGGGAGTTGATGTAATTGCATCCTAAAAATGAATCAAGAAAAAATAGATAAAGAATTCGAAGAAGCCGTAGAGCGCGTTAATAATTACCAAGAACTGTTTCCGGCAGATTTTTTGTTGCGCCTTTATGCTTATTATAAAAAAGCTACTCAAAATAGCGAGCCGCCAAGCAGCAGGCGCTCCATAATTAATGCGTTCAAAGCAAATGCGCTCTTTCAGGCCAGGGGTATGACCGAAAACGAAGCCAAGGAAAAATACATCAAACTAGTTAAGGAATATTTTAAGTATAAATAGTATATTTTTTACTAGAAATTTGTTTTCATCAAAATTATTTAGATATTTACCTAAATATGTAATTAATGAACCATCTTTTTAAAGCCTTAAACGATTCCACCAGGAGAGAGATATTATCTCTATTAAAAGAAAAGGATTTGAGCGCTGGTGAAATTGCCAATGAGTTCAATATTTCAAAACCTAGTATCTCGCACCATTTGGAGCTCTTAAAAAGAGCAGACCTGGTCAATAGCAAAAAGGATGGCCAATTTGTTATATACTCCATAAACACGACCATTCTAGATGACTTATTAAACTGGATACTAACTTTAAAAAACAAAACAGATGAAAACCCTTAAGATTCCCGAGTGGTGCTATTTAATTATTGTGGCAATACCATTTATCTATTTGGCAATTATATGGAACGATTTGGACGAAAAAATCCCCCTGCACTTTAATTATAAAGGTGAAATAGACCGCTGGGGAGGCAAAATACAGCTCATTGTTATTCCAATATTGTTGCCCCTGCTCACCTATTTAATCATGCTTTTTGCGCCCAAAATCGATCCTAAAAAAAGGATTGGTGAAATGGGGAATAAATACGACCGTATTAAATTTTTTCTAGTGTTGTTTATGAGTGCTTCGGCCTGCTATATAATCTATGCCGTAAAAAAAGAATCGCTAAACATAAATAGTATGTTTTTGCTTATTGGGTTTTTTATAGCTGTTTTGGGGAATTATATGCAAACCGTTAAGCCCAATTATTTTATTGGTGTAAAAACTCCATGGACACTCGAAAACGAATCTGTTTGGAAAAAAACACATGTAATGACCGGAAAATTATGGATGATTGCAGGTACCTTTGTAATCATTGCAAGTTTATTAATCCCAAAATATTTTTTTTCCAAGGTATTTATAGCCACTATTTTAACAATTGCTTTCATTCCAATAGTATATTCCTACATTATATATAAAAAACAAGCCAAAGATTAAAAGTCTTTGGCTTGTTTCTATTTAAAAATAGTAAGGTATTAATAAGAAAAAAGGAGTCTTATTTCAAACTCGCAAGGCTCTCTTTAAGGGTTTCAATTTTTGCCAAAGCATCGGCTTCTTTTTGCTTCTCCATTGCAACCACTTTGTCGGGGGCATTGTTTACAAAACGTTCATTCGACAATTTCTTTTGAACCGACCTTAAAAAGCCTTCCGTATACTTTAATTCTTCTTCAATCTTACTTATTTCCCCTTCCACATCGATAGCTCCAGCTACAGGAACAAAATATTCGTTGGATTTAACCCTAAAGGAAATAGCCCCCTCAACTTTATCATCTACATAAGAAAGCGTATCGATATTGCCCAGTTTTTGTATAATAGAATCGAACATTGTAGAAGCCTTTTCGTTATTTATTACAGAAACGGAAATCTCGTTTTTAAAAGCAATGTTTTTTTCCTTTCGGATGGTTCTAATGCCAGAAATTACCTCAGCTGCAAAATCAAATTCACCTATAATTTTCTCATCTACATTCTCAATTTCGGGCCAATGCGAAACAATTAAGGCCTCTTCGGGCTTGCGTTCTTCCATATGTTGCCAAATTTCTTCTGACAAAAACGGCATAAACGGATGCAACAACTTTAAATTGGCTTCAAACAAAGCAATTACTTCTTTGTATGTTTTAGCATCGATTGGCTGTTGGTATGCAGGTTTGATCATTTCCAATAACCAAGAACAGAAATCGTCCCAAACAAGTTTATAGGTAGCCATCAAGGCATCAGAAATCCTGTATTTGGAAAACTGGTCTTCTATATTTTTTAAAGTATGCTGAAATTTATTCTTATACCATTCAATAGCAATTGATGCATACCCTGGCTGTTCAATATTTGCAACCTCCCACCCTTTTATCAAACGGAAGGCATTCCATACCTTATTGGCAAAGTTCTTTCCTTGTTGGCAAAGTGCCTCGTCAAACAACAAATCGTTTCCGGCGGCTGAGCTCAACAGCAAGCCCACACGAACTCCATCGGCTCCAAATTCTTCAATCAACTTCAACGCATCTGGGGAATTTCCCAAAGATTTTGACATCTTTCTGCGCTGTTTATCACGCACCAAACCGGTTAAGTATACATTGCTGAAGGGTTTTTCGCCACGGAATTCGTACCCGGCAAAAATCATTCTTGCCACCCAAAAAAATAAAATATCGGGGCCGGTCACCAAATCGTTGGTTGGGTAATAGTACGAAATCTCTTTGTTTTCGGGCTCGACAATACCGTTAAAGACACTCATGGGCCATAACCAAGAAGAAAACCATGTATCCAAAGAATCTTCATCCTGTTTTAAATCGTTAACCGTTAAAGCACTTTTTCCCGATTTTTCTTTGGCTTTTAGCAATGCTTTTTCGGCATTTTCGGCAACCACAAAGTCGTTTTCGCCATCTCCGTAATAATATGCGGGTATTTGGTGCCCCCACCACAATTGCCGGGAGATATTCCAATCGCGGATGTTTTCCAGCCAATGGCGGTAGGTATTCTCGAATTTAGAAGGAAAAAGTTTAATTTCCTTATCGTCCAAGACTGCTTTTAAGGCAGGTTTTACCAACTCTTCCATTTTTAGAAACCATTGATCGGAAAGCCTTGGTTCAATTACAGCTTTGGTACGCTCGGAAGTACCTACTTTATTAAGGTGGTTTTCGGTTTTAACCAAAAAACCCTTTTCTTCCAATTCCTTGGAGATTTCCTTTCTTACCGTAAACCTATCTTTTCCTTCGTAATGAAGCCCGTTACTGTTTAGGGTGGCATCGTCGTTAAAAATATCAACAACCTCCAGATTGTGCTTGTCGCCCAGTTTTTTATCGTTTTCGTCGTGTGCAGGGGTTACTTTCAGACAACCTGTCCCAAATTCTAAATCCACATATTCATCTTCGATAATGGGAATTACGCGTCCGGCCAACGGAACAATTGCTTTTTTTCCTTTTAAGTTGCTGTAACGTTCATCGTTGGGATTGATGCAAATGGCAGTATCTCCTAAAATAGTTTCCGGGCGAGTGGTAGCAATGGTAATTTTTTCATCACTTCCTTCTATAGCATACGATATGTAATACAACAATCCTTGCCGTTCTTCGTAAATCACTTCTTCATCGGAAAGGGTCGTTTTTGCTTCTGGATCCCAGTTTACCATGCGGTAACCGCGGTAAATCAATCCTTTTTCGTACAAATCGACAAAAACCTTTATTACAGCTGCTGACATATCGCCATCCATTGTAAATTTGGTCCGGTCCCAATCGCATGAACAGCCCAGCTTTTTAAGCTGATCGAGTATCACGCCTCCATATTCATGCGTCCAGTCCCAAGCATGTTCCAAAAATTCTTCCCTGGAAAGATCGGTTTTATTAATGCCCTGTTCTTTTAGTTTGGCAACCACTTTTGCTTCGGTGGCAATAGAGGCATGATCGGTACCTGGCACCCAACAGGCATTGTACCCTTTTAAACGGGCCTTTCTTATCAAAACATCCTGAATGGTGTTGTTAAGCATGTGCCCCATATGCAATACTCCCGTGACGTTTGGCGGCGGAATTACAATGGTGTATGGCTCTCTTTCATCGGGTTCTGAATGAAAAAAATCGTGTTTCATCCAGTACTCATACCACTTGTTTTCAACCGATTTGGCATCATATTTTGATGGAATATTCATTTTCGGAACACTTTTTGGTTTAAGAATGCAAAAGTAGCTATATCCGTAGGATTATAAAAGGCAATCAATAAATTTTGCGGGTTAACTAAAAGTAATTAAATTTGATATTCACTTAAATCTGAAAAACGATGAAAAAATTACTAATGCTATTATTTGTTGGAGTGATAGGTTTTGCGGCCCAAGCTCAGGAAAAAACAGCAAAAATAGAATTTAAACAAGACGTGATCGACTATGGTGAAATCGCTAAAGGAAGCGATGGAGTTCGTGTATTTGAGTTTACAAACACAGGAGAAGTTCCTTTAGTAATCTCTAATGTCCGCTCAAGCTGCGGATGCACGATACCCAAAAAACCGAAAGATCCCATTGCTCCCGGCGACACAGGAGTAATCGAGGTTAAATATGATACCAATCGTGTTGGACCCATAAGAAAGACCATTACTGTGGAATCGAATGCAGATACGCCCACGGTAGCCATTAAAATTAAAGGTACCGTATTGGCAAATAGCACAGGGAAATAATTTTTTTTGATTATTAAAAGTTAAAAAAGCGGTTCTTCGGAGCCGCTTTTTCGTTTATAAAACCTTTACCAATTCAAAAGAAAACTTAAGGATGGAACCTTTGCGGTCTATTGTTAAGTTTACTTTCTTGCCTTCCCGCTCGTTGATCATCTCGCTTACTTCCTGCAAGGTATACCTGTATATGGACCTGTTATTTACCTTAACGATTACATCGCCTTCTTTTAATCCCACAAGGGCCGCAGGGCTGTTTTCCCTTATTTGGGCAATTTCCAAGGCGGGGTGCAGTTCAAAACTAAATTGATTACGGGTATATACCTTAATTCCGTTTTCATTGGTATTTGCATAGCCAGATTCCACGTCGTCCACCAATTGTTTAACCAGCCTGAGTCCGTTATGCTGCAATTCAATCCCGCTCATGTTATATTTAAAGGGATTGTTAAAACTCCCGTTCTTTTTCAAGGTTATTTTCGCATTTGGGTAATCCAGCACCATATCAAACCGTTTTAAAATCTCGGACCCGACCGAGCCGTTCCTGTCGTCCATACGCGTTATGTATTGTAATGCCGTAGAGTCGGGATAGGCCACCTTTGCTTCGTGCAGTTCAAAATCACCAATTCCAAACCGCTGCACACGCGCCCTTTTACCGTGAATTTTACCACTGAGCCCAAAACCCAAAAAATCGTCAAAAAATTTAATAGGGCCCGTTATTGCCTGTTCATTGTTTTCAAAAAGCCAAATGGCATCGCAGCTACCGCTATCGAGCAAAAGCTTCACATTTATCTCTTCAATGGTCGTATATTGCTTTATATTGGCATTTATGTAGGCCTTGCTCCCTTCAATGGTCAGTGGCAAGGTTTCACACTTTCGGCATCTTTTATATGAATATGCATCGGGGTCGTAAAACTTTATCTTTTCTGCTGAATAATCTACTTCAACAATAAAATTTTTCAACAAATCGTAGCCAATAATCCCGTGGACCCTGTACCCAATCCTGGGTGAAAAATTGATGCTGCTGTCGGCTATTAAATAAAAATCCTGATTGTAGTTAAATACATCGCCCAGTTGAAATCTATTGTTCTTTGAGTGAATTGCCTCAACGGGCTCCCCATCTCCCAGACCTTTGATAAGGATTTTTTCGGAATTATTAATCTTTACGGAATCCGTTTGGGTAATATTGAATAAAATGGGTTTGTTCACGCCCGTATCAAGAATAAACGAAAGTTCCACACCATTTACGGTTACGGGCAGTATTATAAGGTTGTTTACAAAATCAAACTTGACTTTTTCATGTTTTTCCCCGCTTTTTAAACTAAAGCCTCCCTGACCATATGAAAAATAACAAACGGTTAACAATAATAAGGAGATAATATGTTTTAAAACAGCCATGACCCAAAGCCTTACTGAAATCAGTATAAATTTAATAAATTTTATGCAATTTTTTTAAGAATTTAACATTCAATCCCCTTAATAACTCCCGCATGGATGTAATGATTTATGAAATATATTTTGCAAATTTGCACGATATAAAATTTGAGATATGCCGATAATTTCTGAGAAAGGCTTAAAAATGCCTGCATCGCCTATTAGAAAGTTAGTCCCGTATGCCGAGGATGCTAAAAAAAGAGGGGTTAATGTTATCCATTTAAATATTGGGCAACCCGATATTAAAACTCCTCAAGTGGCGTTGGATGCCGTTAAAAACAATACGTTGGAAATATTAGAGTACAGCAGGAGCGAAGGCTCTGAAGAATACAGAACCAAGCTTGCCGAATATTACAAAAAAAGGGATATAGATATCAATCCAAGCGAAATTATCATTACCACCGGGGGTTCTGAAGCACTTATGTTTACCATGGGGTCGATTACAGATCCGGGAGACGAAATTATTATTCCGGAACCATTTTATGCCAATTACAATGGTTTTGCTACAGCGTCGGGTGTAAACGTGGTTCCCGTGGTCTCTAAAATTGACGATAATTTTGCGCTCCCGCCCATTGAAGATTTTGAAAAACTTATTACCCCAAAAACCAAGGCCATAATTATTTGCAACCCCGGAAACCCAACCGGCTACCTTTATTCAAGGGAAGAAATAAAAAAATTGGCAGCTATTGTTAAAAAGCATGATCTTTTCCTGATTGCAGATGAAGTGTACAGGGAATTTGCATACGACGGTGCCGAGCATTATTCAATACTTCAAGAAGAAGGCTTGGAAAACAACGCCATTGTAGTAGATTCGGTATCAAAAAGATACAGTATGTGTGGAGCCCGGATAGGTTGCATGATCTCCCGGAACAAAGAAATAATAAACACGGCTTTAAAGTTTGCCCAAGCACGCCTTTCGCCGCCTTCTTTTGCTTTAATTGCAAGTGAAGCCGCTCTGGATACCCCGCAAAGTTACTTTGACGAAGTAATTGAGGAATATGTAGAACGAAGGGATTTGTTAATAACCGAACTGAACAAAATAGAAGGTGTTACGGTAGCAAAACCACAAGGAGCCTTTTATTGCATTGTAAAACTGCCTGTTGAAAATACAGACGATTTTGCACAATGGCTGCTCGAAGAATTCAACCTAAATGGAGAAACCGTTATGGTGGCACCGGCGGCAGGATTCTATTCTACCCCGGGCATTGGCTACGATCAGGTTCGTATTGCCTATGTGCTTAAAAAAGAAAACTTGGTAAAGGCCGTAACTATAATAAAAGAGGCTTTAAAAAAATACAATGCATAAAACGGACATTATTGAACATAACGTTTCCTTAAAACCTTTTAACACCTTTGGAATAGCTGTTAAAGCAAAGAACTTTATTGCTGTTTCTTCTGTTGACAAGCTTAAAGAGGTATTGCAATTAAAGACATACCCAAAAAAATTTGTTCTTGGGGGAGGCAGTAATATGCTATTAACGCAGGACATTGAAGCATTGGTAATAAAAATAGATTTAAAGGGCATTGATATTATTTTAAAGGAAAATGACTTTACCTATGTAAGAGTGGCTGCCGGGGAAAATTGGCACCAATTTGTACAATGGGCCATTGGCAAAGACCTGGGCGGACTTGAAAATCTCTCTCTTATTCCCGGAAATGTAGGTACGGCGCCCATTCAAAATATTGGTGCTTACGGGGTAGAGCTAAAAGATATATTTCATTCGTGCGAAGCCCTCGATGCAAATACGCTTGAACTCGTTTCGTTTACAAGGGAAGATTGCCGGTTTGCTTACCGGGATTCTTTCTTCAAAAGAAACAAGGGGAAGTACATTATCACCTCGGTAACTTTTAGGCTTACATCCAACAATCATAATATCAACATTTCATACGGTGCCATTGGGGCCGAATTACAAAAGCAGGGAATAAAAAACCCGAACATCAGGCAAATCTCCAATGCGGTTATAAATATTCGCGAAAGCAAACTGCCCAACCCAAAAGAGCTGGGTAATAGCGGTAGCTTTTTTAAAAATCCAGTAGTGCCAACCTCAGTGTTTGAAACCTTAAAAAAAACATATCCCGAAATTCCCCATTATACGGTATCGGCAACCGAAGTTAAAATTCCGGCCGGATGGCTTATTGAACAATGCGGGTACAAAGGCAAGCGCTATGGCGATGCCGGAATCCATAAAAACCAGGCACTGGTCTTGGTTAACTACGGAAATGCATCTGGCAAGGAACTTTGGGACCTTGCCCTTAAAATACAACAATCTGTAAAAGAAAAATTTAATATCTTGATAGAGCCGGAAGTAAATGTCTACTGATATCCAAAAAGAGCTAAAGAAAGAAAAATATACGCACTGGCATTTTTTAACGTTTTAATTAATACTTTTGGATTTACCCATTGATAAATTGACTTCTATGGTAATGCCCCAAATATATATTTCAAGTAAAATCGGATGAGTCAACTTCTAGAAAAGAATATAATAACACTTCTCGAAAAAAGGGATGAAAAAGGGATGTCTCTTTTATACGAATATTATGGAGATACGCTCTTTGGCGTCGCCATGAAAATTACCAAGGACGAAGACCTTGCCAAAGACGTTTTACAGATTAGTTTGATGAAAATCTGGAAAAAAATTGATACTTACGACGCAAAAAAATCAAAACTTTTTACCTGGATGTTCCGAATTACGCGCAATACGGCCATCGATAAAATACGGAGTGCCAATTTAAAAAGCGATCAAGAAATCCAAATCGAAGTTTCAGACGTATATAATTTAGGAGTTGAAAGTGTAAATCCGGAACACATCGATATCAAGAAACATTTAAACTCCCTTGACGAGAAGTACAAAATTGTAATGGAGGCCTTATTCTTCAAAGGCATGACACAACAAGAAGCAAGCGAAGAACTGGACATTCCTTTAGGTACTATTAAATCCAGGTTAAAGATAGGATTAAGAGAATTAAGACGAATATATGATCCTGCTACATTGTCAATTTTGTTTTATTTGATAATTCAGTTAAAGCCATGAAAAATGAAGTAAAAATATTTTTGGAAAGCGACTTACTGGAACGCTATATGCTAGGCGAAGTAAGTCAGGAGGAAGAGGTTCGTATTGAGCACTTTATAAGCAAATACCCTGAAGTAGAGCAGGAATACATTACTTTGCAAGAAAATTTGGAACTATACGCAAAAGCACATGCCATGCAAGTTCCTTCAAACGTAAAAAACGAAGTGATGGCACAAGTTAAAGCAACCAAAACCGTTGCTGCAAGTGCCCCTAAAAAAAGTGTTCCTTGGTATTTTATTGCTGCTTGTGTTACCACCTTATTATTTGGTGCCACCACAATTACTTTATGGAAACAGAACAGGTTGCTTTCTACTGAAAAAAACACAGTAGCCAGCCAAATAGAGAACCTTAAAAACGACATCGTATCTACCAATGCAAAGTTGGAGAATATTAAAAGCAAGTATGCGGTTTTAAACGACCCGGAAACGCGCAAATACATTATTAAAGGTAACGAGCGTGCCAAAAACCTTAGGTCGGTTGCCTATGTAAACCCGAAAGAAAAACTCTCTGCCATAAATGTTTTGTCCATGCCAGAACTGCCAAAGGACAAAGAACTTAAAATGTGGGCCGAAATAAACGGAGAAATGGTTTGCCTTGGGGTCATTGAAAAAGCAGACAGAAAATTAATGGCCTTACCCTTTAAAGACAATGCGTCCAATTACAAAATTACCATTGAATCCAAGGGCAACGATAACTTTGCCTCTATAGATAGCGAAGTAGCCAATATAAAATTAACAGAATAACACTTAAACAGCCACTTGTATAACCTCAGATTTTTCTGGGGTTATACTTTTTATACCGTATTTTTAAGCTTACGTTTAGATTATTTTGTCTTTGGTTTTGTAACTTTGCACCAATATTTTGTCGAGACGGGCAACAATCCCGAGAGCTTTTCAAAATTGCTCTTTCCAGTGAAATGTTTACCCCCTTATCCCGACTAATTTTAGAAAGCACAGAAACATGAAACTTTTATTAATAAGTGTAGTTTTATTAGGGTTAGCATTTGCAGGAATTGCAATAAAAATATGGTCTAAAAAAGATGGTAAATTTGCAGGGACCTGTGCTAGTCAATCCCCATTTTTAAATAAAGAAGGAGAAGCCTGTAGCTTTTGCGGAAAAATGCCGGACGAACAAGATTGTAAAAAAACCGCCCCACAGCATAATTAATTTCCATAAGTACACAACTCTTTACACCTAAAATTTGGAAATTTATAAACCATAAAAAGTTTGTATGTTCTTCATTTTTCCGACAATTTAGTATCTTTATTTGGAACCTAAACACCAAAGTGTATTGGAAGTTACCTCAGAAAACATAAAAGAATACATCAAAAAAGCAAAAAAAGGCGACCAAAAGTCATTTAGTTTTCTTTTGGATAATTTTTGGGGCGATGTATTCAACTTTCAACTTATGCGTACCCGAAACGAAAACGAAGCCGAAGATATTACCATAAGGACATTCTCCAAAGCTTTTGATAAAATCAATACCTATAACGATACTTATGAGTTTAAAACTTGGCTCATTACTATCTCCAAGAACATCCACATAGATCTTATCAGGAAAAAGAAACTCGAACTTGTACATAAAATATCGCAACAGGAAGAAAACACCGTTTACAACCTAGCCGATGATGCTCCTACCGCTGAAGACAAACTTATTACAGAACAAAATTTAGCCACCCTTCTTCAACACATAAAAAAACTAAAGCCACATTACCAAAGGGTTATCAATTTGAGGTATTTCCAAGAACTGTCTTATGATGAAATTGCCAAAGAATTGGACGAACCCCTCAACAATGTCAAAGTAAAACTTTTACGGGCAAAAAAATTATTGGCAGAAATTATCGCTAAAAAAAAATAACATCCTCTTTTCTAGGCTCAAAACCTTTTCAAAAAAAGCATTGAAAAAAATAAATCTCACCAAAAGCTTAAAATTTTCTTATTTTCACGCACAAATAATTAACCGCCAATTATTAAAATTTAGTGAAGACCTTTTTTAAAAAACTGGGGCCCGGATTACTTTTTGCGGGAGCCGCTATCGGGGTATCTCACCTTGTACAGTCCACACGGGCAGGAGCCGATTATGGCTATGGCTTAATATGGGCATTGTTGTTGGTCCATTTGTTTAAATATCCCTTTTTTCAATATGGGCCGCGCTATGCAATGGCCACGGGAGAAAGCCTTTTGGACGGCTATAAAAAACTTGGCAAAGGGGTGCTCTACGCCTATTTTATATTAAACTTCACCACTATGTTTACCATCCAGACCGCTGTAACCATTGTTACTGCGGGATTGGCCTCCAATCTGTTCGGTATTACCCCCAACCCTATCGTCTGGAGTATCATCATAACTTTTCTCTGTATGATTATTTTAATTATTGGTAAATATAAATTACTTGATAATTTAATGAAGGTTATTATAACCGCTTTAACCATATGCACCCTTATTGCCATTGTTATTGCTGCTACCGAAATTAAAGAGACACTCAGCTTTAACCAAATTATTCCTACCGGCGCAACGGGGTTGACTTTTTTAATAGCTTTTATGGGATGGATGCCCGCACCTTTGGATATTTCTGTATGGCATTCTTTATGGGCTCTGGAAAAAAAGAAGGTTCAAAAATCTTATAAAACAAAAAGGTCCATAACCGATTTCAATATAGGTTATATCGGTACCGTTATTTTAGGCATCTTTTTTATCAGTCTGGGTGCGCTAATCATGCATAGCTCCAACGAAAGCTTTAATAATGGCGCCACACAGTTTGCGTTTCAGTTTATAAATATGTACACCAACACATTAGGTCCCTATGCTCATTACATCATTGCCATCGCCGCATTTACGGCCATGTTTAGCACTACCCTTACAACCCTGGATGCTTCACCAAGGGCAATGGCCAAAAGCACAACATTGTTGTTCAATATACAAGGGAAATACAACCTTGTCATTTGGATATTGATCTTGGTAACGGGCACCATTGCCATTTTACTGTTTTTAATGTCGGAAATGAAAACCCTTATTGACGTTGCCACCATCTTGTCTTTCATTACTGCGCCATTTTATGCTATTATCAACTATAAACTGGTATCATCCAAGCATATGCCCGAAAAATGGAAGCCGAGTCTTAAAATGCATATTTTAAGCTGGGCAGGGATTCTATTTCTGATGGGTTTTTCGGTATGGTATCTTACAACCATTTAACTCAATTTTCAAACTTAACTTTGTATCTTTGCATTCATAATATTTTGATATGAGCATAGATACTGCAAGTAGCATTGCCCCACCAAAAAAAGGAAAACCCAAATGGTTACGGGTAAAGCTACCGACCGGAAAAAAATATACAGAACTAAGGGGCTTGGTAGACAAATACAACCTCCACACGATCTGCACCTCGGGAAGTTGCCCTAACATGGGCGAATGCTGGGGGGAAGGGACTGCTACATTCATGATATTGGGGAATGTATGCACCCGCTCTTGTGGATTTTGCGGTGTTAAAACCGGAAGGCCAGAAACAATAGATTGGGAAGAACCTGAAAAAGTAGCCCGTTCCATAAAAATAATGAGCATTAAACATGCTGTTATTACCTCGGTAGACAGGGACGACTTAAAAGATATGGGCTCCATCATCTGGGCCGAAACCGTAAAGGCCATCAGAAGGATGAACCCAAACACGACGCTGGAAACGTTGATTCCAGATTTTCAGGGTGTAGAACGTAACATACACCGTATCGTTGATGTTTCCCCCGAAGTGGTATCCCACAATATGGAAACCGTAAGAAGGTTAACCCGCGAAGTACGCATTCAAGCAAAATACGACCGTAGCCTGGAAGTTTTAAAATATTTAAAAACCCAAGGCATCAACAGGACCAAATCGGGTATTATGCTCGGCCTTGGAGAACAGGAAGAAGAAGTTATAGAAACGCTTCACGACCTCAGGAACGCCAATGTAGATGTAGTTACCATTGGACAATACCTTCAACCTTCAAAAAAACATTTGCCAGTAAAACAATTCATCACTCCCGATCAATTTAAAAAATACGAAGAAATTGGTCTGGACCTTGGGTTTAGGCACGTAGAGAGTGGCGCTTTGGTAAGGTCTTCTTATAAAGCACATAAACATATTAAATAAAAAATAGCCCCTGTTAACTTAACATAATCAATTTAGTTACTGCATTGAAAAAAACAAGAGTTGCCATTAATGGCTTCGGAAGAATAGGCCGCACCGTTTTCAGGTTACTTATAGAACAACCAAACATAGAGGTTGTTGCCATAAACGATCTTGCCGATACCATAACATTAAGTCATCTATTAAAATACGACAGTATTCATGGGGTATTGAAAAAATCCGTAGGCCATGACAAGGACCACATAATAGTTAACGGCGTTTCCTTTCCCCTGCTGAATTGCAGTTCGATTGAAAAAATAGATTGGAAAAACTTTAATGTCGATATTGTGGTGGAAGCGACAGGCAAGTATAAAACAAAAACCTTCTTGCAACACCATCTTATTGGAGGAGCAAAAAAGGTGATTTTGACGGTACCGCCTTTAGACGAAAGCATTAAAATGGTTGTCTTGGGCGTAAACGAACATATACTGGACGGTAGTGAAGCCATTATTTCCAATGCTTCCTGCACAACCAACAATGCAGCACCCATGATAAAGGTAATAAAAGACCTTTGCGGTATCGAGCAAGCTTATATAACCACCGTACATTCTTATACAAGCGACCAAAGTTTGCACGACCAACCGCACAGGGACCTTAGAAGGGCAAGGGCTGCGGGGCAGTCTATTGTACCAACCACAACAGGAGCAGCAAAAGCACTTACCGGCATTTTTCCCGAGCTCAGCAAAGTTATTGGAGGTTGTGGAATAAGGGTTCCTGTGCCAGATGGGTCTTTAACCGATATTACTTTTAACGTTACCAAGGAAACTTCTATTGAAGCGGTAAATCAGGCGTTTAGAAAAGCTTCTGAAGGGAACCTGAAAAACATCCTTTCTTATACCGAAGACCCCATTGTTTCTGTAGACATCATCAATACTCCGTATTCCTGTACTTTTGATGCGCAAATGACTTCGGTTATAGGAAAAATGGTAAAAATTATTGGTTGGTACGATAACGAATTCGGTTATAGTAGTCGTATTGTCGATTTAATTCATCTTATTAAATAGAAATAATTATATTTACTGCTTAGCATTAGTATAATTATGCGCTTTTTTGTCCTAATAATCTTATTATACCTGTCTCCTATTCCTATAGGAGCACAAGAAAGTACTGCCTTAAATGATAGCATTGAAAGCATTACCCAACGTATCTATGAATATAAAAATGAAGGCAGTTTCGAAAAATCCTTATTAGAAATTGAAAAAGGGCTACAAATTGCCGCCAGCATTGATGATGCAGAAGCTATTATTGATTTTTACAACTTGTACGCCCGCTTAAACATTCAATACAACAAACCTATAAATTCCGAGATTTACCTAAAAGAAGCACGGGAAGTTTTAAATTTATACAAATACAACAACGGAAGGGCATTAACAGCTATTCTTGAAGGGTATATACAAGCCAAAAAAAACAAAAGGGAGGACGCCTATAAGCACATAGACGAAGCCTTAAAAACCATAGATTACAACGACAAAAGTGTTCTAAATCTTGTTTTGTTCAACCAAGCACTAATATATTTTGAGCTGAAAGATTACGATAAGGCCAAAGTGATATTACAAAAAATGATCCCTCCGGATCATAAATATGAAAAAGAATATCTGCTTGCCTCTTCACAACTTGTCCTGGCCCGGATTTATGCCAAAGAAAACAATTATGAAAGTGCTAACATACTACTTGACAATGTATTAAGGGTTGCCGCCCGACATAAGTTCCCACGTATTTTATACGGCACAAATACTTTAAGATATGAAATAGCCAATGCCAAAGAAGATTATTATGCCGCACTTTTATATTACAAAAAGGCAGATAGCATCCTCCAAAAATATTTCAACCCCGAAATTATAAGAAAACAAAACGAAGCCGCCTATGCCAATGAAGCCAAGTTTTTAAACAATGTTATTGCAAGGATGAGCCAGGACGAGCTGGAACAGCAACAAAAAGTAAATATCTCTAAATTAACTTCGGTGCTTAGTTCGGCGTTGCTTATTATTATTTCGCTGTTAACTATTTCGCTGTACAGGAATAACCAGATAAAATTTAAAACAAACGATTTACTCTTAAAAAAGAACAAGGAACTGCAAATAGCCAAAGAAGAAGCCGAAAGGGCCATGAAAGCCAAAGGACAGTTTCTATCTACGGTAAGCCACGAATTAAGGACCCCGCTTTATGCCGTAACCGGGCTCACACATTTATTATTGGAAGAAGACCCCAAGGACAGCCAAAAAGAGCATTTAAAATCGCTGAAATTTTCCGGGGAATACCTTTTGGATTTTATCAATGACATCCTTCAGATAAATAAAATAGATGCCAACAAATTAACCGCAGAACGTACTTTGTTCGACCTGCATAAAACACTGGAAGACGTAACGTTTTCTTTAAGCCAAACCGCAAAAGAAAATAAAAATTCCATTATCCTTGATATGGACAAAAACACGCCTAAAAAACTTATAGGCGACCCACTAAAGCTTTCCCAGATTTTAATTAACCTTGTTGGGAATGCCCTGAAATTTACCGAAAACGGCAAAGTAATTTTACTTACAAAACTCATCAGTGCCAGTGATGACCATTATAAAATTCATTTTGAAGTTAATGACGATGGCATTGGGATTTCTGAGGAAATGCAAAAAAATATCTTTGAAAGTTTCTCTCAAGGCTCCATACAAATCAACAGGCAATATGGCGGTACAGGACTGGGGCTTACCATTGTAAAAAGCCTTTTAAGCCTGTTCGACAGCGATATTTATGTGAAAAGTGAGCTGGGCATGGGAAGCTCTTTTTATTTCGATTTGGAATTCCAGGCCCCAGACCCTTCAGAAATAGAGGAGGAAAAAACAGAAGAACTCGAAGAAGCTTCCCTAAGCAACTTGCATTTACTGGTGGTAGAAGACAATAAAATAAATCAGGTCATTACCAAAAAAATGCTTGCCAAAAAAGGAATATCGTCCGATGTGGCCGATAATGGCTACGAAGCCATTAAACTTGCCAAAGAAAATAATTACGATTTAATTTTAATGGATATCCATATGCCAGGAATAAGCGGCCTGAAAGCTACCGAGGAAATCCGGAAGTTCAACAAAACCATCCCTATTATTGCTTTAACGGCCCTAACCCTGGACGAAAGTACAGACGATTTCTTTAGCTCGGGATGCAACGACATTATTACCAAGCCATTTAAACCCGATTCTTTTTATAAAATAATTGGTGCTTCTATCCTGAGGACCGGAAGCCATGCTTAGGAATTATTAGTAGTAAAATTCAATATCCGGGCCTGAAAATTCTTCTCATCTGCTAAAAAAGCCGTGGTAATGGGCAAATAATATAAATTTTCCAGATACGGCTCAAGCCTTACAAAATCTTTTTCGGTGGTAAGGACAAAAGGCTTCTTCTTTAAAGATTCAATTTCCGACGTTGTAAAATTATGGTGATCGGCATATACTTGATGCTTAAAGTGAATTTTTTTCTTCTTTAAATATTCCAACAAGGGCCCTGGATGAGCAATTCCGGTAACCAGTGTAATTTCTTTGTCATTAAGTTCATCGAGGCCAATGGCTTCAGCGGTGTTCCTTACCGTATCACTATAAGCTATTTTAGAAAAATACACCTCTTGGTGCGGGGCAATCTTCAATTTTTTTACAATTTCTTCCCGGCTTTCTACATTCAATTCCTCTGGGCATTTTGTCACGACAATAACGTCGGCCCTTTTGGCCTGCGATTTTAAGTCCCTAAGGTTCCCTGCCGGTAATAAAAAATCATCGGTATACAGTTCGGAATACGTGCTTAGCAAAATATTAAGCCCCGCTTTTACCTTTCTGTGTTGAAAAGCATCGTCCAAAACAATTACTTCAACATTTTTAGCCTCCAATTTCCGTATCCCGTGCCTTCTGTCTTCATCAACCGCAACGGTAACTCCTTTTAGCTTATGATAATACTGAAAAGGCTCGTCCCCTATATCCCGCACACTTACATTTTTAGCTGCCAAAACAAAACCTTTTGTGGCTCTTTTATAACCCCTGCTCAAAATCGCAACCTTATATTTTTCCTTTAAAAACGTGACAACGTATTCTGTCATGGGCGTTTTTCCAGTTCCGCCAACACTTAGGTTCCCAATACAGATCAACGGGAATTCATAACTTACCGATTTGAGCACCTGAGCATCAAATAAGCAGTTTCTTACATAAATCACTATTCCGTATATACAGGAAAGTGGTAAAAGTAATTTTCTCCAACTTCGCATAAAAGCGAAATTAGAATATTTTATCTTTGAAAAAAAATGATCGTATGCTTATTCAGGAAGTAATAAATGGAATAGAAGAACTAGCGCCCTTGCCGTATGCCGAAGATTTTGACAATGTAGGTCTGCTTGTAGGCGATAAAAACAACGAAGCAAGCGGTGTGCTAGTTTGCTTGGATACGTTGGAGGAAGTTATAGACGAAGCTATTGAAAAAAACTGCAACCTTATTGTAAGTTTTCACCCGATTATTTTTAGCGGACTTAAAAAAATTACAGGAAAAAACTATGTCGAGCGCGTCGTGCATAAAGCAATAAAAAACGACATTGCCATTTACGCCATACATACCGCCCTAGACAATAGCTTTGTGGGTGTAAATGCCAAAATATGCGAGGTTTTGGGACTCAAGAACAAACAAGTGCTCATCCCCCAAAAACATACCATAAAAAAGCTACTTACTTTTGTGCCTACCAAAGAAGCCAACAAAGTAAGGGAAGCCTTGTTTGATGCCGGAGGCGGTTCTATTGGTAATTATGACCATTGCAGTTTTAACGTTGAAGGAAAAGGCAGCTTTAAAGGAAACGAAAATTCCAGCCCAATTGTTGGTGAAAAAGGAAAAACACATTACGAAGAAGAAACGCAAATTGGAATTACCTTCCCCAAACATGCAGAGGCTAAAATATTAAAGGCCTTGTTCAACAATCATCCATATGAAGAGGTTGCCTTTGAAATAACAACGCTGGAAAACTCCAATCAGCATATCGGTATTGGCATGATCGGAGAGCTGGAAACCCCTCAAAATCCGGCAGATTTTCTTAAATTCGTAAAAGAACACATGCAAACCGAATGCATAAGACATTCTAAACTAATTGACAAAAAAATAAAAAAAGTAGCGGTATTGGGCGGCAGCGGTGCATTTGGCATTTCCAGCGCCATTGCTTCCGGAGCAGACATCTATATTACCGGCGATGTGAAATATCACGACTTTTATAAAGCTGAAAACAAGATGATTATAGCAGATATAGGCCACTATGAAACAGAACAGTTCACAAAAAGTCTTTTAGTTGAGTATCTTACAAAAAAATTCACTAATTTTGCAGTCGTTTTATCAGTTTGTAATACAAATCCCGTCAAGTATTTATAAAGAAATATGGCAAAGAAAACAGAAGCAACAGTAGAAGAAAAATTAAGAACCTTATACGATTTGCAACTTATCGATTCACGTATCGATGAGATTAGAAATGTTCGTGGGGAATTACCTTTGGAGGTAGAAGATCTTGAAGATGAAGTTGAAGGTTTAAAAACACGTTTGGAGAAACTCAACGGGAACCTTGAAGAAATAACCCATGAGATTTCTAACAAAAAGAACCTCATTGAAGAAGCAAAAGTCTCTATCAAAAAATACACCGAGCAACAAAAAAACGTTCGAAACAACAGGGAATTCAATTCGCTTTCCAAAGAAATTGAATTTCAGGAATTAGAAATCGAACTGGCCGAAAAACATATAAAAGAATTCAAGGTCCAGATTGAGCAAAAGAAAGAGGTTATTTCTCAAACAAAAGAGCGTTTAAGCGAAAGGGAAAATCACCTAAAGCACAAAAAAGGAGAGCTTGACGACATTTTAAAAGAAACTGAAAAAGAAGAGAAAGCCCTCATGAACATGAGCATTGAGCATGAAGAGCTTATCGAGGAAAGATTGCTTGGAGCCTACAAAAGAATAAGAAGCAGCGTTAAAAACGGCTTGGCCGTAGTTGCCATTGAGCGTGGTGCCTCTGGAGGGTCTTTCTTTACCATTCCACCACAGGTGCAAATGGAAATAGCCTCTCGTAAAAAAATTATTACCGATGAGCATAGCGGTAGAATTCTTGTAGACCCTACTTTAGCAGAAGAAGAAAAACAAAAAATGGAAGATATATTTGCTTCCGTTTAATGCTTTAAACAAAATATTTATCACGGCCCCGCAAAATTGCGGGGCTTTTTCGTTATTTTTATCTTCCTTTCATACAACTCATTGCTTTGCCAAGAAAATTAGCATCCATAAAAGACCAAAAAAAAGAAAAAACATCTGTTAAAGATTCTTTTGCCGCTTTTAAGTACATTCCGCGTTTTTCATCAGAAATATGGAAAACCCACAAAACAATGTACCTCATCAATACATTGGCCAGACTCATAAATGCGTTTGCACCCATAGCACTATTATGGGTTGGAAAATTAATTATTGATGAAATCATAACGCAAATAAATGCTTCTGGAAAAGATTTTTCACTTTTATGGAAATACGTGGCCTTAGAACTTTCCCTAGCTTTAATTTCAGACCTTATCAGTCGCTTAATCACCCTTACCGACAGCCTTCTCGGAGATTTATACGCCAACAAATCATCGGTAAGCATTATAAAAAAGACCAACGAAATAGGGATTGACCAGTTGGAGGACCCCGATTTTTACGACAAACTGGAGCGGGCCCGTACACAAACAACCAGCCGTGTTAATTTAATGTCGAACATACTTAGCCAAGTACAAAGCGTTATCAGCATGGTGTCCCTTATTGCAGGGCTTATCTATTTTGAACCTGTCCTTATCTTAATCTTGATTTTAAGTATCATCCCTTCATTTATAAATGAAATAAAATTTAGCTCTCAAAGCTATTCCCTGGCCAGAAGCTGGACGTCCGAACGCCGGGAACTGGATTATCTACGTTTTGTAGGGGCAAATGATAAAACCGCGAAAGAAATCAAGCTTTTTGGGCTTACCAATTATATTGCCGACCGTTTTAAGGCACTCTCTGATGAATACTACCAACTCAACAAAAAACTGGCAATAAAAAGAAGTACTTATGGCGCCGTTTTTAATTTATTGGGAGTCCTGTCGTATTACGCCGCCTATATTTTAATTATTTACCGCGTACTTACGGGCGTAATCACCATTGGGGAACTTACGTTTTTAAGCGGCTCTTTCAACAGGTTAAGGAACAACTTGCAAGGCTTTTTTTCGCGCTTTACAAACATAGCCCAAAGCGCATTGTATTTAAAGGATTATTTTGATTTTATTGATTTGGATGTTGAAAAAGATCATTCAAAAGAAGTTCCGATCCCAAGTGAAATTACCGAAGGTTTTTTTATAGACAATGTTGCCTTTAGCTATCCGGGCAGTAACGAAAGGGTGCTTTCTGGGGTTTCGTTTACATTGAAATCCGGTGAAAAAATGGCTTTTGTTGGACAAAATGGTGCTGGAAAAACCACCTTGATAAAACTTATTTTAAGATTCTACGAGCCTACTTCGGGAACCATATACCTCGATGGGACCGACATTAGAAAGTTCAACAAAGACGAATATCAAAAAATGTTCGGTGTAATCTTTCAGGATTTTTTCAGGTACGAGTTTACCGTTCAGGAAAACATTGCCGTTGGCAAAATAGACGAAATAGAAAACATGGGCCGTATTGAAAATGCGGCAGAACTAAGCTTGGCATCCGAAGTGGTAAAAGAACTGGACAAAGGCTATAAACAACAATTGGGAAAACGCTTTAATAAAGGGCAGGAACTTTCGGGCGGGCAATGGCAAAAAATTGCACTGGCAAGAGCCTATATGAAAGATGCAGCTATTCTTATTCTGGACGAACCGACATCTGCCCTGGACGCAAAAGCCGAATTTGAGGTTTTTGAAAGGTTTATGGGACTTACCAAAGGAAAAACAAGCATTATAATTTCACACAGGTTTAGTACCGTAAGAATGGCCGATAGGATTCTGGTATTAAAAGATGGAAAAATCCTTGAAATAGGAACGCATGAGACATTAATGAAGAATAAAAATTTGTATGCCGAGCTATTTTCATTACAAGCAGCTGGGTATCAATAAAAACTTAATCTTTTTTTGCAGAGGTTAAGGTAACTGCCTTTCCTAAATAAGCCTCATTATCGATGTTTTTTATAATGAAATGGGCTACATCTTGTCTTGAAACCCTGTCGGTTGGCAACCTTCCTTTTTCCAGAACAATATAGCCTCCATTAGAACTTTCATCCTTTAATCCCGTTGGCCGCACAATAGTATATGGCAAGGAGCTCTCTTTTAAGTAATTTTCTTGATTGGTATGGTCTGCTATATGTCCTTTTAGAATAGTTTTTACAAAGGCCTTACTAAAAAAGCCCAACTGGTCCATGCTTTCATTGGTCCCTACGGAGCTCACTATCCACAATCGGGTTGGGGCATTTCTGTTTTCAAGGGCCGTTATCACGTTTTTTGTACTGTCTCCCCGTACATTCGAGCATTTTAGGGTATCGGCACCAATGGCAATTACCACACTGTCAAAATTATTATTGTTAATAAGGTTGTGTACAGCAGTTGCGTCCAGTGCGTCTCCTTGCACAACCTTGACCCCGGTTTGTGGCCGATCCAGTTTTTCTGGAGACCTTACAAAAGCTGTTACACGGTGTCCTTCGTTGAGTGCCATTCTAACTATGTGGCGTCCTGTCCTTCCAGTGGCACCTATAACGAGAATTTCCATAAAATACTTATATTTTTCATTTTGGGTTATTTATAAAGTTATGGAAAATAACGAAGTGATAGTTATTTTTTAGTGTGTTTTTAACTCTTATAACCTTATATTATTTCTTCAATAATAGATATTCCCGATGATTCATCGCCTGAAGTCCATTTCCACTTTTCATGTAGCCTAATTCTTCCGTCCTTCAATATTTCGGGTTCAGAGTTGCAGGTTCCGGTTTGCAAAACACCCTTGTTGTTTATTTGATGGTAGCGCATATCTATTTCTCCATTTTCATTTACCATACCAATTAAGTGCCCCGACACAATATTTCCTCCTGCGTAAGAAGCTGTTAAGATTTTGCCTTGCTGGACATACTTAAAAATTGTCTCATTTGAAGTTTCCCCATTTTCGGTATTCGAGACCGCTTTAAAGCTTTTTCCGTTATAATCAATCTTGTTCATTGCTTAGCTTTGTCAGGATGAAATTTTCTACTTTTTCACTATTCCATGTTTCTTCAATATTGTCAATCTGCATCACCTCATCCATAATTTTCTTTTGAAAATCTCCGACCTGGAGTGCTTCGGCATATGAGTTTTCAGAAAATGTAACCCTGCTATATAGAGGAATCCACTTACCGGGATATTTTTCAGAAAAGTGTTTCTCTATTTTTTTCCGAAGCAAAAAACGCTCATCGGCTGTTTTAGAGCTCATTTCCATAAAATTTCTGTAGCTCAATTCGGCAATCGCATCGGCATTTGGTTTTCGTGCCTGTTGGTATTCAGAAAAAATGGTCTGCCAATCGTCGGCATGTTGTTCCATTAAATCGTTCAATATGGTAATATCCTCAAAGCCTGCGTTCATTCCCTGTCCATAAAAAGGGACTATAGCATGTGCCGCATCTCCTATAAGTGCCACTTTATCTTCGTATATCCACGGAAAACATTTTATGGTAACCAAAGAACTTGTTGGGTTTTTAAAAAAGTCACGTATTAAATAAGGTATATCGTCTTTTACATCTTCAAAATGTTTGCTGAAGAATTTCTCGACCTTTGGTTCGGAATCCAGGTTTTTAAAAGAATTTACACCTTCGTATGGCATAAACAACGTGCAGGTGAAGCTTCCGTCGAGGTTTGGCAGCGCAATAAGCATGAAGTTACCCCTTGGCCATATGTGCAACGAATTTTTGTTAAGCTTATGCGACCCATCTTTATTGGCCGGTATACTTAATTCTTTATAGCCGGTATCAAGAAAATGCTGGCTATAATTAAACAAGCTCCGCCGTTGCATTTTATGCCTAATCCTTGAAAAGGCCCCATCTGCACCAAATACCAAATCGTACTGGTGCGGTGTCCATTCTTCTTTTTCGTTATCCCCGGTATAAATAATGGCTTCGGGCAGGGAAACATCCCAAACTTTTGAGTTAAAAATAAAATTTACCCCTTCGGTCTCGGCCAAATCGATCATTTTTTTATTAAGTATCCCCCTTGAAATAGAATAAATGGCCTCGCCTTCTTTTCCGTAATATTGAAAATATGCTGGTTTGCCCGGTACATGAATGGCGCGTTTGTCCATTGGAGTTGCTATTTCCCTTATTGGCTTGTCCATCCCGATTATTTCTAAAGCCTTCCAGCCGCGTTTGGACATTGCCAGGTTTATAGACCTTCCCGAAAAATTCATGGTGCGGATATCCTGCCGCCTATCATAGACGTCCACCTGATGGCCTCTTTTTTTTAGGTAAATAGCTAATAAACTTCCTACGAGCCCGCTGCCCGTTATAGCGATTTTTTTTGGCGTTTGCATGAGAAGATAAAATATAAAAAGTCCCGCTTATGCGGGATGCATCACAAAGTTAACAATTTCTTGCATTTATTGAGCAATAGTACCGTTTTAGTATTCTTTAGCCATTTTTTGTTTTAAAAACCAACTTCGTTTTCCTTTAAACCAATCCATGATTTTATTAAAAAAGTAAGTACGCCCATATATGAAACAAATTGAAAGTAAACATATTAGGAAAATTTTGTATATTATATGAAAAATAAAATATAACATTATGAGCGAAAACAAATTGGATAGAATGAGGAAGATCCTTTCTAAATTAGAAGATATCAAGAATACTCAAGAAAGCAGTATTGACAAAATCAATCATGTAATTACCGATCTTTTTCAGCATCCCGATGCCAAATTAGAAAAAGTAATGGAAGATGCCCACCAAAGGGCCTCTGACAATGTAGATATGGTAAGGGAAGCAATTAATGAATATCAAGAACGCGTTAACAAGTTAACCCCGGAAGCGTAATAATTTAAAAGGTCACCAAAAAGGTGGCTTTTTTTTTCAGGTTCATAAAGGCTATTTTGCTTAGGGAAAATCTAGCTTACATTAACTTTAATGTTTTTTTAACAAAGCCGTATAATCCGTATTAATATATACCCCGTATATATAACAAATACGATAAAAAAATACCGCTCCAAGCGTCTATATATATTTCAATGAACCCTTGCCAAAACAGCAAGGGTTTTTATTTTTAATATTGATATATAGGTGATTACAAGTTAAATACTGTTAAATCTCCTACATTTTTAGATACTTATTCCTACCTTAATAATATTAACTATCTTCTGGATTTATAATTACCGGAAGACCAAAAAATTTAATATTATGAGAGATATAATTTGGCTTATCGTTGTAATTCTAATAATAGGATGGCTAGTTGGCTATTTTGGATTTGGTGAAGCTGTTGGAAGTTTAATCCATATCTTGTTGGTTTTGGCCATTATTGGTATACTTTATCGGCTTGCTACTGGAAGAAGGCCATAAAATTTAAAAAAAATTACATTTTCGAAATCCAAAAGTAATTTTCCTTCGTATATAAAGTAATCATTACATAGTAGTAGGTATTAGTTTAGGGAAAAGCCTCTCGATTTTAAATTGGGAGGCTTTTTATTTTGAGCAGTTTTATGTGGAAAAAAAGCATTATAAATCATTCATTTTCATTAAAATATATTTTCATTTGCGTTAAAAATACTTCCATTAACAGATAAAAAAGTACGCTACAACAAAAATCACCCTCCATTTTTTAAAATATAATTACTTTTATAAAAAATTCTGATTACCCGTTGCTGGCCATAAAATAATGCCTAATATGAGGTTGAGCACAATCATTACTTGTAATTGATTATGGACAATCAGTTAAAAAATAAAGAAAGATGAAAAACATTAGCCTACTTATAATTTTATTTCTTCTTTTGGGAAGCTGTAAAAAGGAAACAAACAAAAACTTGAATCCGCTTGAAAAAATAGCATATGCCCATGGTTTTGAGAACTGGAACAAAGTAGATGAAATTAAATTTACTTTTAATGTAGACAGGGACACCGTACATTTTGAAAGAAGTTGGGAATGGAGGCCTAAAAAAAACGAAATCACACTTATAAAAAACGGTGAAGAACTGGATTTTAACCGGAGTCAGATTTTAAGCGATCAAGAATTGGCCGCCGATAAAAACTTCATCAACGATGTATATTGGTTGCTTGCCCCTTATAAATTAATTTGGGACGACGGAATTGAATATAAAGACCCCATTCTTTCCCAAGCCCCCATTAGCAAGGATTCTTTGCAAAAAGTTACTATTGTTTATAGCTCCGAAGGCGGTTA
Organism: Galbibacter sp. PAP.153; assembly: GCF_037029175.1. NCBI lineage: Bacteria > Pseudomonadati > Bacteroidota > Flavobacteriia > Flavobacteriales > Flavobacteriaceae > Galbibacter > Galbibacter sp. PAP.153. The sequence continues at coordinate 73,844 of NZ_JAZEUN010000013.1, forward strand.
TACCCCCGGCGATGCTTATGATTTCTATATAGACAAAGATAATATGGTAAAAGAATGGGTCTACAGGGAAAACAACGACCCAACCAATTGCATGATAACGACCTGGGAAGACTACAAAGATATTGAAGGCTTAAAAATAGCAACGATGCACCAAAACGAAAACGGTGTCTTTAAACTTTATTTTACCAATGTAAGCGTAAAAACTTCAGAAGATTAATATTTTATTGATGCCTCAAAATCGAAGCTATAACAAATACAATTATGGCAGCAAGCAACAATGCCATAAAACTAAGTTTTAAAGAGGCAATATCAGCCAAAAAACCCAGCAAAACAGGGCCGGTTAAAAACCCAACATAGCCTGTTCCTGCAATAAAAGAAATTCCTTTTGATGTTTCTACACCTTCTACTTTTCCACCAAGCCGGAACAGCTCTGGAATAATTACCGAAAATCCCAGTCCGACAAGACCAAAGCCAGCCAAGGCAACAAATGTGTATGCCGTAAGTATTAAAATATACCCCATTGCCCCCAAAAGAGCACCGGCAATTATTATTTTTAATGCCCCAAACTTGCTTGCAATATAATCTCCAAGAAACCTTCCTGTGGTCATCGTTGCAGAAAAAATGGTATAGCCAAGCCCAATAAGGACCGTAGAACTTGTCATAGTTATATTTTTTAAGTACAGGCCGCTCCAATCTGCAATGGCCCCTTCGCTCCCCATAATTAAAAACCCAATTAAACTCAGGCCAAGCAATGGTTTTAAGTACTTAAAATCCATTACTTCCTTCCCCCTTTTTGTCCCTTTTATATGTATATAATTTTTAACCAGCACTATGTTCGATATCAACACGAACAAAGAAACATAGCACATATGAAGCAACGGGCTCTCTATAAATAATTTTAAATAGCTTCCAACGCCCGCACCTATAACACCGCCCAAACTAAAAAATCCATGGGAAGCCGACATAAAACTTGCTCTATCTTCCCTTTCGATTTCAGAGACCAGTGTATTCATTGCTACATCTGTAAACCCCGATGTTGCGCCCACTATAAACAGGCTAAAGGCCAATAAAAAATATGAAGTAGCCATAAATGGCAGTAAAAAAGCAATGGCATAGCCAATAATTGCCACAATGGTAGCTTTTCCCAGACCAAGTTTTTTAATAATTACTGAGGTAAAAGGTATAAATACCAATGTCCCGAAGGCAAAAAAGAACAATGCAATGCCCAATTGCCCTTCTGTTATTTGTAGGTTTTCCTTTACCTGCGGAATGTATATGGCCCATGTACCAAAAAGAATGTTCAGGGAGGCAAAAACCCAGGCGGCGGAAAAATATTTTTGATTGTTAAATATTAAACGTAAAGAATACATACCCAATTAAAATGGTTAGATTAACAACAATCTTTCTGTACTTTCGTCAGCCTGTTTAAATGTAAGAAAAGCCCTCATCATACGTCTAAGTACCTAATAAAAATAAGAAAAAAACATGAAAAAGATTATACACAAATCCAATACCCGCGGACATGCCAACCACGGTTGGTTAAACAGTTACCATACGTTTAGTTTTGCAAACTATTACGACCCACAACGAATGAATTTTGGTGTCTTAAGAGTTTTAAACGACGATACCGTTGCCCCGGGCATGGGCTTTGGAAAACACCCCCACGACAATATGGAAATTATCTCCATCCCGCTTTCCGGGGATTTAGAACATGAAGATAGCATGGGAAACAAAAAGGTTATAAAAGAAGGCGACATCCAATCGATGACGGCAGGAACCGGGGTTGTACACAGCGAATACAACAGAAACAAAGATAAAGAGGTGAAATTCTTGCAAATCTGGGTTATGCCCAAAAAGCGCAATGTAACACCTCGATACGACCAAATAAGTTTGCAGCTAAAAGACAGAAAGAACAAGTTGCAACAAATAGTTTCCCCAGATATGGATGATGAAGGCGTTAGCATTAATCAGGACGCGTGGTTCAACATCACTGAAATGGATGCAAAAAAATCGCTAACATACCAGTTGCACCATGCTAAAAATGGACTGTACGCATTTGTACTGGCTGGCGATGTAACTATAAATGGTGAAAAATTAAACCAAAGAGACGGAATGGGCATCCGGGAAGCCTCAGAAATAGCCATTACCGCTGACACCAATGCCAAAGTACTTTTAATGGAAGTACCAATGGCCTAGGAAAAAAGAAAGTCTATACACCATTGTGTCGAGTTGGGTTTGTTGAAATTTTTCAAAATTGGAACTTCAACAAACCCGTCGGCATTTTTTTATCAATTTTCCAATATTCCTTTTTTAAGTATCTGTCCAAACTCGTACATTTCTTCAAAAGAAGTATAAAACGGTGCCGGTGCCAATCTAATTACATTGGGTTCCCGCCAATCGGTTATTACGCCGTTTTCCATTAAATAATCAAAAAGTGGTTTTCCCTGCCCATGAAGAAATACGGACAATTGGCAACCACGTTCGGGGGGAGTTATGATCTCGAACACATCGTTAATGCCAATTTCATCATCAATGGTTTTTAGTACAAACTCCAAATAGCTGGTAAGCAGGTCCCTTTTTGCTATTAATGCTTCCATACCGACCTCATCAAACAATGTCAATGATGCCAAATATGGAGCAAACGAAATTACCGGGGCATTGCTCACTTGCCATGCTTCGGCATTTGGCATGGGCTCAAATTCGGGTTCCATTAAAAAGCGCGTTTCTTTTTTGGTTCCCCACCAACCTTCAAAACGGGGGATGTCTTTTTTTCCGTGGTATTTTTTATTTACAAAAATACCCGAAACATTCCCCGGACCACTATTCATGTATTTATAGCTGCACCATGCGGCAAAATCTACGTCCCAATCGTGTAATTGCAAAGTTATGTTTCCAGCAGCATGCGCCAAGTCCCACCCAACAAAGGCCCCGGCTTTTTTTCCGGCCTTGGTTATGGTTTCCATGTCAAAGACCTGTCCGTTGTAATAATTAACCCCACCAATTAACACCAAAGCCAATTCATCCCCGGTACTTTCTATGGTTTTTAACACATCTTCGGTACGCCAAAAATTCTCACCTTCCCTCTTTTTTATTTCCACAATGGCATCTTTCGGGTCGAAACCGTGAAACCGCACCTGGCTGGCCAACATATATTGATCGGAAGGAAAAGCTTTTTCCTCACAGATTATTTTAAACCTCTTTTTAGTGGGCCTGTAAAACGATACCATTAAAAAATGAAGGTTTACCGTAAGCGTGTTCATTACGGTAACTTCTTCGGGCAATGCCCCCACCACCTTTGCCAATGGTCTGACCAGGTGCTCATGATAGTCCCACCATGGTTTTTCTGCTTTAAAATGCCCCTCTACCGCAAGTCCGGCCCAATCGTTCATGATTTCGTTTACATATTTTTGAGCACGCTTTGGTTGAAGCCCCAAAGAATTACCGGTAAAGTAAATTACTTTTTTACCATTGATTACGGGAAAGATAAATTCTTCTTTATAGGAAGTCAATCTGTCTTGGGCATCGAGCGACCTTGCAAATTCCCTTGTGTTTTTAAACTGCATAAAATTGAGGTTTAGGCAAAAATAGGGAGATATTTTTGAAGGAAGAAGTGCAGATTTGACGTTTTTATGGCTTTTATGAATTAACAAGCTTTCTATTACAAAGGGTGTAGAAGCTACTTATGTAAACGGGGCAGGCACTTAAATTATTTGCAGATGGAGATATTGCTAGATTTAAAAATCCTTATACATGACCTGCCGAAATTGAAACCAAACTTGTTTCTGCGTATATTTATTGCATAATAGCTTTTGCAATTTTCTGCAAATGCTTAAACCCGCAGGCGCTTCCTGCTAGCCCCGATTGCGTTAACTGCCCCATTTTTTGGCCACACCATAAAATGTGTAGTAACGAAAGCGGGCAAATACAAAGGCATAAATGCCCATATATTTGGGCTTCAAAATAAAAAAATAGTAATGAAAAGAATTTTAATCATTGTTTTTTCAATTATTTACGGGACCATAACGGGCCAAACATACTCGGAGGCCATTTTAATAGGAAAAGGGGAGCCGGAGCTGTTTGGTGAAGGAATTGGCCTGCAAAAAGATGCTTATAATGCTTTTTTAAAGATGAAAAAAGCTGCCGGAAAAAAAGGGATCGATATAAAAGTGGTGTCGGGATACCGTAGTTTTAACAGGCAAAAATCCATTTGGGAGCGTAAGTACAAAGCTTATACAAACGCTGGGCTTTTGCCGGAAGAAGCCATTGAAAAAATAGTTGAATATTCTACCATTCCGGGAACTTCCAGGCACCATTGGGGGACCGATGTGGATATTATAGACAGTGCGGTCCCGGCCGAAGGGGATGTGCTCGATGCAGGTAAATTTCATGGGAACGGCCCGTTTTGCAAATTAAAGGAATGGCTCGATGCACATGCCAACGACTTTGGGTTTTACCTGGTCTATACCGACGACCCCAAGCGAAAGGGATTTAAATATGAGCCTTGGCACTATAGCTACAAGGCAATTTCCAAGCCCATGCTCGTTGCATACAAAAAACTTGATATTATTGCTATTTTACGGGAAAATAAATTATTGGGGAGCGAATATTTAACCCCCGATTTTATGAACACTTATATCGAGGATAACATCATGGACATAAATCCTGAGTTGAAGGACTAATTTTTGTATTTTAGGATGTTGATTTAAACTGATTAAAACCATGTTAGGTAAAAACAGGGTCCGGCTTTTTATAGGGATTGCCATTGTGCTTTTTGCAATTATTAAATATTGCGCATCTTCTGAAACAAATCCTTATACCGGAAAGAAACAGCACATATCGCTATCACCTGAAGAAGAAATTGCCATTGGGTTGCAGAGTGCGCCACAAATGGCACAGCAGCACGGCGGGCTCCACCCGGAAAACAAATATCAACTGCTTGTCGATCAGGTTGGGGGAAAACTTGTTAAAAATAGTATTGCCGCCGAAACACCGTATCAGTTTGAATTTCATCTACTTGCCGATGAAAACGTAATTAATGCCTTTGCATTGCCCGGTGGACAAGTGTTTATAACCTATGCACTTTTTTCTCAATTACAAAACGAAGACCAATTGGCCGGGGTTTTGGGGCATGAAATTGGCCATGTTATAGGCAGGCACTCTGCCGACAGGATTTCTAAACAAGGACTAACACAAGGCTTGCTAAGCGGCGTTGCCGTAGGTAGCGATAGCCAGGCCACGACCCAAATGGCCGCAGTTATTGCCAATGTGGTCAATATGAAATATGGCAGGGATGACGAATTGGAAAGCGACGATTTAGGCGTTAAGTTTATGATTGAAAGTGGGTACAATCCCGAAGAAATGATCGGGGTCATGGAAATATTAAAGCAGGCCGCAGGGCCAAACAGGACTCCCGAGTTTCAAAGTACGCATCCCGACCCCGAAAACAGGATAGAAAAGATTGAAGAAGCAATAGACAAATATAAAACGTTGTAAAACTGCATTTTATCCAAAATTCCAGTAACTTATCGTTTCCTTGTATTTTTACTTTTTATGTTGTCAAAAAATAGATAGCTTTACGGATGTAAGGTAAAATTTACCCCCTAATTCTCTACTTTGTAATAATCTATTTAAAGCTAAACATTAATTTATTAATTAGTTTTAAATAATTTATTATGACAACATTTTTACTTCTTAAACAACTTTACACAAATTCTTTTGCCGATTTAAAAAATGAATATCTCGCCACTGTTTTAAAGGCACTTACATGGCTATGTGCATTTACCTTGGGAGTAGTTATTTATGCATTTTTTTATAGGCTGTTTACCGGTTTCCCGATATAAAACACTAAAAGATGTAACCATGGATTACAATAGTTTATGGTTAAATGTTCAATGTTTTTATACGGTTACCCTTAAAATGAAAAATCCCGCCTTTGCGGGATTTTTTTAGATCGCTAAATCAAATAAATTAAATTCTGAGATTTAAGAATTCAATGCTTTTTTAAGAACTGCAATAGCATCGGTTGCATTAGACAGTTCGGCATACTCCAGAGCGGTAAGCCCTTTTTTGGAGCATTTTGCCTTTAAATTGGCATCCTTGGCAATTAACAGTTCTAAAATATCGACACGGTTAAATTTAGCCGCATACATGGCGGGGGTCATCCCGTTGGATTTGGCATTTACATCGGCACCTAAATCGATTAGTTTTTTTACAGTCTCGTAATCTCCTTTAACAATAGACATGCAAAAAGGCGATACGTTTGGCGTAACTGCAATGGAAGAAACAAGGGTGTTTGTTTCAAAGTCTTTTTCGTTTTTTGATGTGTTTGCAAAAGTCACTCCAATTGTAAGGAGTAAGGCGGTAACAAATGCTAACTTTTTCATGAGAATAAATTTTACTGGTTATATTAGAAAGACGTCTTACCCAAAGGAATGTTTCAGTATTTTCTGTGCTTTAACGTATGTTTAACTTCTTTATATTAATTTTAACTATCCACCTGCCAGAATGTTATATTACTATTATTTTTCAATAATTTTTTTATATCAATTGTATAGGTCAACAAACCATTGTTTAGCTTTCCGTAAAAATATTTATAGTAGTATCTTTGAAGTAGACAAACAATAAGCACGAGATAATGAACAAAAAAGTAATATTGATGATCTTAGATGGTTGGGGCAAATCGCCGGACCCTAAAATATCAGCAATCGACAATGCAAACACCCCTTTTATAGATTCCCTATACATCAAATACCCCAATGCCAATCTCCGCACCGACGGAATGAACGTTGGCCTGCCCGACGGGCAAATGGGAAATAGCGAGGTTGGACACATGAACTTAGGCGCAGGGAGAATTGTATACCAAGACTTGGCCAAAATTAACATGGCCGTGGAAAACAACACCCTAGCCAACGAACCCGCACTAAAAAAAGCCTTTGAATATGCCAAGGAGAACCATAAAAAAGTACATTTTTTAGGATTGTTGAGTGATGGTGGCGTCCATTCGCACATAAATCATTTAAAAGGGCTGCTGGATGCAGGCAATAAATATGGCCTAAAAGATGTATATGTGCATGCCTTTACCGACGGGCGCGACGTAGATCCAAAAAGCGGCAAGGGATTTGTCGAGGAAATACAAAAACATTGTGCAAAAACAAATGCAAGGCTTGCATCGGTTATTGGTCGGTATTATGCAATGGATAGGGACAAACGTTGGGAACGGGTAAAACTCGCCTACGATTTATTAGTCAATGGCCAAGGAGCTCCTTATAAAAATGCTTTGGAAGCCATGCAAGAAAGCTATGACAATGGCATTACCGACGAATTTATAAAACCCATTGTCTTACAAGATGCAAACAACCATGCCATTGCAAAAATTGAAGAAGGCGATGTAGTAATCTTTTTTAATTTTAGGACAGACAGGGGCCGACAATTAACACAAGCTCTTTCGCAACAAGATTTCCATGAACAGAACATGCACAAACTGGATCTGTATTTTGTTACCATGACCAATTACGATGAAACCTTTAAGGGAGTCCATGTAATTTACAATAAAGATAACATCATAGATACGCTCGGAGAAACCGTTTCCAAAGCAGGGAAGAAACAAATTAGGATCGCCGAGACCGAAAAATACCCACATGTTACCTTTTTCTTTAATGGTGGGCGCGAAGAACCTTTTGTTAACGAAGAACGCTTGCTTTGCCCTTCCCCAAAAGTAGCAACATACGATTTAAAACCAGAAATGAGCGCTTATGATATTCGTGACAAAATTGTTCCCGAACTTGAAAAGGGTGAAGTTGATTTTGTTTGCCTGAATTTTGCCAATCCAGATATGGTTGGGCACACCGGAGTAATGAAAGCAGCCATTAAAGCATGTGAAACCGTAGATAAATGCGCCAACGACGTAATTACAACGGCCACAAAAAATGGCTATACCACCATAGTAATCGCCGACCATGGTAATTGCGACACTATGGTAAATCCAGACGGCAGCCCGAACACAGCGCATACCACAAACCCGGTACCCATTATTTTGGTTGACAATGACATAAAAAAAATAGAAGATGGCGTTCTTGGAGACATCGCCCCTACAATTCTAAAACTTATGGGAATACAACAACCTGAGGCAATGACCAGGCATTCTCTAGTGTAAAGAACTGAAAAACCATTATATAAAAGCGATCGATAAATTTAATTTGACGGTCGCTTTTTTCTTTGTACTTTGTTAGCATAAATTTTTTTTATGATAAGGTACGTACTCATTTCGTTTATATTCTTGTTTGGCATTTCCTGTGCCGATAAAACCAAAAAAAGCTCAAAGGACACTGCAACGACCCAGGCCGTTGAAAATAGTGTTTCCGATGTTGACCAAAACAGCACCGAAACTCAAGAAAAAATACTATTGGGCATACAATCAAGGGAAGCACTTGAAGAAGCCCCTTATAAAGAATGGTTTGATGAAAATTACAACGATTATAAAGTTGATAAAGAAACACTTGAAGCCATAAAGCCCCTTCTAGAAGGCATGAACATTAAAATTTTTATGGGAACATGGTGCAGCGACAGCCAACACCAAGTCCCTGTATTTTTTAATATTATGGACAAGGCAGGATATTCTTATGATGATTTTACGCTCATTACCATGTCGAGGGATAAAACAACCCCGGCCAACTTAGAAAAAGGACTTAACATTATTAATGTTCCCACCATTATTTTTTATAAGGACGGAAAAGAAATGAACAGGATTGTAGAATACCCCATCCATACAATGGAAGAAGACATGCTACAAATTCTACAGGGCAAAGATTATAAAAACCCCTATGCAGAATGATGTGCATTTATAAAAACTTTTTCTTTTTTGGAAATAAACTTCACTATATTTGTACAGACTTTTTAGTCGACTAAAGGGAAGAAAAAAATATGTTTTTATTTATTAGTGGAGCAGAAATTGTATTCATCCTATTTTTAGTAGTGATGATTTTTGGAGCAGACAAGCTTCCTGACATTGCCAGAGAGCTGGGAAAAGGAATGCGTCAACTTAAGGACGCAACCAATGAGGTAAAGTCCGAAATCCAGAAAAGTGCAGAAAAAAACGGGCTGGACAAAGACGTCACCAAGGGGATAAGTGAAGAAATAGGCAAGGTACGCGACGATATTGAAGATTTTACAGGGTCTGTAAAACGTAAACTTTAATGCTCGACAAACTCCTGGAATACGACCGGGAACTCCTCATTTTTCTTAATAACCTCGGTATTGAGGACTATGATTATTTTTGGCAAACAATTACACAGCCCATTGTTTGGATTCCTCTTTATATATTTATCCTGATATTAGTTTTTAAGACTTACCAAAAAGAGCCCTTAAGAAAAAGTATCCTGTTAACATTGGCCGTTGTACTTACTACAAGTTTAATAACATCTTTGGTAAAGGCTATAATTGCCAGAACCAGGCCCAGTGGCAATAGTGACCTGACCGAATTGATACGCGTTATTATAGAACCAAATTCATATAGCTTTTTTTCCGGCCATGCGGCCAATTCTTTTGCGTTAACTACATTTATCGTACTTATATTAAGGAATAAATATCAATGGATATACATTTTGTACATATGGCCGGTCTTTTTTTCATTTAGCAGGATTTATGTAGGCGTTCATTATCCGTCAGACATATTGGTCGGGGCACTCGTTGGCACTTTAATTGCCCTGTTCTTTTATCAAATCCATAAAAAATGGATTCCTAAATAACACGGCTTAATGTTAAGCCATCCCGAATAGGAAGTAAAACCGTTTCTACACGCGGGTCTTCTTTTAATTTTTTATTATATGTCAGCAAAGCCTTGGTGTTTTTGTCGTTTGCCTTTACTTTTTCAACAACTTTTCCGCTCCATAATACATTATCTGATAGAATAATTCCACCCGGGTTCATTTTATCGATAATCAAATCGAAATAATTAGCATAGTTGACTTTATCAGCATCAATAAAAACTAAATCGAATTTCTTGTGCAGCGAAGGAATAATATCCATGGCATTTCCAGTATGCTGAATAATTTTATCGCCAAACCCACTTTTATCAAAATAACGCCGCTGTAACTCAAACAATTCCTCGTTTACGTCTATGGTATGCAAAACACCTTCCTTATCTAGCCCTTCCGCAAGGCAAATGGCAGAATAGCCCGTATAAGTCCCTATTTCTAATATTGTTTTGGGGCTTTTCATTTTAGAAAGCACACTTAATACACGTCCCTGAAAATGGCCGCTCAGCATTCTTGGCTGTAAAACCTTCAAATGTGTTTCCCTGGAAAGTTCCCGTAAAAGCTCAGGCTCATCTTCAGAGTGTTGTTCTATGTAATTTTCTACTGTTTCTGATAAAAAATGCATGGTTTTTTATGTTAAATTGAAAATTATGATTGTTAATTTAAGAGTCTCGGTTTTATATCAATGTTTTATACATTAAATAATGGGGACCAATACCCGCCACCATAAAAGCACCGCCATGTACTTGATAGCCTATCTTTTTATAAAAACCAACAGCTATTTCCCGGGCGTTCAGCCATATTAAATCTCCATTGTGCTTTTTTACAAGCTCTTCCCCTTTCTTTACCATTAAATCTCCCAATCCCTTTTTTTGATGATTTTGCAGCACTGCCATTCCGCGAAGTTGATAGGGATTTACTGCTTTAAACTCCTCTTTGCCTTTTTGCATGAAAGTAACTGTTCCTATCGGCTCATTTTCCAAAACGCAACCAACATGAAACGTATCTTTTAAATCATCTTCAGGAAAGATGGCTGTTTCAAATGGTTTTCCTTCCCTTAAAACGGGATGCCTTACTTTATGTGCCTCCGCTGAAGTAATTACCTTTATTTCGTTCATTTTTTTCTAGTTAAACCAAAACGTCGCGAAATTCGGCATGTTTTTTAAACTGTGCATTTGCGAACGGACATAACGGAAGTATTTTTATATTGTTCTCCCTGGCATATGCTACCGAAGTTTCCACCAGTTTCAATCCAACCCCCATGCCCCGCAAAGAATCGTCAACATCTGTATGGTCTATTATTATTTTGTCTGAACCTGCCACCGAATACGTCATTTCGGCCAATGTTTTGCCATTGTCTTCTACATAAAACCTTCCTTTGCTTGCAGATGCTTCATGTTGTATGTTGAATTTCATATTTTTCACTTTTAAAGAGTCATAAAGATACGGTAATTTAAAATGTTCGTTCGCACATGTCTTCAAAATAAAATCGCCAAAAAATATTTGGAAAGAAATTAAGAGTTTTTTTATATTTGCCCTCACAACCCGTAAACACGGGAGTAGCCCCGCCATTACAAAAAGTAGTTTCGGGCAAGTCAGTTGGTATTTGCTCGCGCCAAACAAAATGTTCGATTAAAGGAGCGTATTGGACACTAAAAAGAATAAACGAGTTGTTTTATTACAACCAATAAATAAATTTTATGCGGGAGTAGCTCAGTTGGTAGAGCGTCAGCCTTCCAAGCTGAATGTCGCGAGTTCGAACCTCGTCTCCCGCTCTAAAAGCCTAACCTAATGTTGGGCTTTTTTTATGGGAAATATGTACCTTTAAATAGAAATGGAAAAAGAACTGACCAGAATAAACAAGTATTTAAGCGAAGTGGGTTACTGCTCCCGAAGGGCGGCCGATAAACTTATCCAGCAAAAACGGGTAACCGTTAACGGGACTATCCCCGAGATGGGCACCAAAGTGAGTGCCGACGATGAAATTCGGGTTGACGGAAAGTTGATTGCAGCACCAAAAAACGATTTTGTTTATTTGGCGTTCAACAAACCCGTGGGCATTGTTTGTACTACAGATACCAGGGTGGAAAAAGACAACATTATTGATTTTATAAACTACCCAAAACGCATTTTCCCTATCGGTAGACTGGACAAGCCCAGTGAAGGACTTATATTTTTGACCAATGACGGGGATATTGTTAATAAAATCCTGCGATCTCGAAACAAACACGAAAAAGAATATATCGTCTCGGTCGACAAACCCATTACCGATAATTTTATAAAACGCATGGGTAACGGCATCCCTATTTTAGATACCATAACCCGAAAATGTCACATTGAAAAGGTAGACACGCGAACCTTTAAAATTATTTTAACCCAAGGCCTAAACCGCCAAATTAGGCGTATGTGCGAATATTTGGGATATCATGTTGAAACATTAAAACGCATACGAATCATGAACGTTGCACTGGATGTTCCCGTGGGACAATGGCGCTATTTAACAAAGGCAGAACTAGAAGAAATTCAACAACTTTCAGCTTCTTCAAAAAAAACGCATAAAGATTAAAGCGTTAAGGTGTTTCCTAAATTTACCTCATAAGGCTCTTTTCCTTGCTCAAAAATCCGGGCAGGCAAATTTCCCCTTAAAACTATTTGTTCGCCATTAACTTCAAGCCAACTTCCTTCACGGAGCCCAACCACGGGCTGTGTATTTATTTTATGAAACTCTTTTATACGGGTTTCCCTTGTTTCCCCCATGTGCTTTGAGCCTTCAACCGGATCAAGATAATGCGGGTTTATGTTAAAGGGAACCGCACCCAATGTTTTAAAGCTCGGCGGGTAAATTATGGGCATGTCGTTGGTGGTTTGCATGGTCAACCCGGTAATATTGGCCCCGGCACTGGTGCCAAAATATTTCATGCCTTCAAAAATACGCTCCCTCAAAATGGGCATTATGCCGTATTCGTATAGTTGCGAAACCAATAAAAAAGTATTTCCGCCCCCTGTAAATACGGCCTTTGCGCTTCTCAATGCTTCAACCGGATCTTGATATGTATGGAGCCCGGTGACCTTCTTTCCTATTTGAGCAAAGCCATTTTGGGCAATTTTGGTATAATCGTCATGAGAAATTCCGCCAGGACGTGCAAAAGGGATAAAAATTATTTCATCCTCATTATCGAAAAACTTATTCAAATCACTTAAAATATAAGCTAAGTAGCTGCTTTCGTGAACGGTAGAAGTGCTTGCAATTATTAATTTTTTCATGCTATTCTGTTTCCATTTTTTTGTAAATTTATATAAAGTAACCAACTCTTTTAGCCCATATTTATTTAAGGTGCCGCAATTTTTTCGTTTTATTCACATAAAATAGGATTTAACAAAAGATTACCATCACTTTTCTTTTAAATTTCGGTAAGTTGTAATTTCTTTAATATTAGAAACTATTCCAATGCAAAAAAAAATATTCATATTATATCTTTTAATTATCGCCCCCTTTATTGCACATACACAAACTGATGGAACTTTAATAAGAGGGAAGGTGCTTTACCAAAATACCAGCGTACCCAATGAAAATGTTATCAACATTACTACCGAGCGCGCAACAATTACCAATAACGAAGGTGAATTTGAAATTATGGTAAATGTGGGCGACGAACTGGCTTTTGCCGCCATGAACTACCAATTAAAAACCGTAAAAATTACCGAGGCGATTATAGCAAACAAACGCATTGTGGTTGAAGTAAACGAAAAGGTAACCGAACTGGACGAAGTGGTAATTACCCCAGAAAACCGGGAAGCGTACATACAGCTTAAAAATGAAGAATTTAAACAGGTTGATTATAAAACCGATAAGGCTACCGATGTAACCAATTATGCAATTCCCGTGAGCCAAAGGGGAATGAAGGACGGGCTAAATTTTGTAAATATTTACAAGGCCTTGTTCAAGTCCAATAAAGAAAAAGGGGAAGAAATTGTGCTGATGCCCAGCCAAGTATTACGCCAGGTTTACGATGATGAATTTTTTGTGACCGATCTAAAAGTACCGCAAGACCAAATTGATGAGTTTCTATATTATGTAGACGACAAACTGCCATCTAAAACCTTGCTGAAAAAGAGCAATGAATTTGAACTTATTGATTTTTTGGTGGATCAAAGCAAAGAATTTAACGCATTAAAAGCCTCTGAAAACTAATTTACCAATATTAATTTTACTGTTGATCCCGGTTTACCTAAATGCCCAACTCCCTAGAAAGGAAATACATGGAAAAATTGTAGATAATGCTGTTGAAACCGAAGGCATTTACATTCTCAATAAAACCTCAAATGCTGCAACCATTACCAATCGGCAAGGGGAATTTAATATTCCGGTAAAACTCAATGATACATTGGTTTTTTCTGCGCTTCAATTCGAAGTAAAATTTGTGCACATAAACAATACCATTATCGACAATGGATATCTTGAAATTGCTTTAACAGAAAAGGTCAATGTCCTCGAACCCGTTTTTGTAACACCGTATAATTTGTCGGGAGATTTAAGCAAGGATATTCAGTACAACCGGGTAAAAACCCCCATAAACGCAGTTTCCCTTGGGTTGCCCAATGCAACGGTTAAACGCCCCGAATATTCACAACGCATGCTTATGAGTGCTTCTGGCGGCCCGTTAAGTCTTCTTATAAATACCCTCAACGGAAAAATAAAGAAAATCAAAAAACTTATCCGCCTTCAAAAAGAGGAAAAGAAAATTCAGGCAACCAAAGACCGGTTTGAAATCGAACTCTTTGTTGAAGGTTTAAAAATCCCCGAAGATTATATAGATCGTTTTATGTACTTTTGTGCTGCCGACCCATCCTTTAAGGATTTTCAAGACCAGAACACGCTAAGCATTTTAGAATACCTAAATGCCAAAAGTATCGATTTTAGAAAACTCAACGGATTGAAATAAAAAAACAGCCATGCATATTAAAAAACTTTTTAGAACGCCGTTATTGCTACTTTTTATTGTTTCGCTATTTGGTTTCAATAGCTTTCATAAATTCTATGTAAGCGTTACCGATGTAAATTATGCCGAAGAAGATCAGGCCATCCAAATGATATCCCGTTATTTTATAGACGATATTGAAAAACTTTTAAAAGAACGCTACGGCATAGAACCTAAATTAATGAGCGACAACGAATTAAAAAACGCAGACAATTATATTGAAAAGTACCTCCATGACAAGTTTGTGATACGTATCAACGGAAAAAAAACCGACTGGAATTATATTGGCAAGGAATACGATGTTGACGTAATGAAAGTTTACTTAGAGATTCCAGACGTTCATCCGGAAGGCCTAAAATACATTAGTGTTGAAAGCAAAGTTTTATATGATATATATCCGGAACAACAAAATGTCGTGCATATAAGCATAAAAAAACACAAAAAAAGTTTTATGCTGGTAAAAGAAAATGATAAAGCTATGTTAAAATTGTAACTTTAATTATAAATAGTGTTCAAATTATTTAATTTTCAAACCTAATTCATTCTAAACAACTATGCATAAATTCAAGTACTTATTAGCAGGTTTCTGCTTCTTGTCCTTTAGTGCGGTTTTTTCTCAGGAAAACGGCAGCGAGGAGCCAGAACAGGGCCATTCCAACACTAACAAATTCAGACAAATGTACGAGGAGTTTTCTACTCCAAACATGTACCGAACCGCATCCGGGGCTCCCGGTCCAGCTTATTACCAACAGCAGGCAGATTATAAAATGGATATCGAGCTTAATGACGAAAGCCAGAAAATTACTGGTAAAGAAACCATTACCTACACCAACAATTCCCCTGACAAATTAGAGTTCCTTTGGGTTCAATTAGACCAAAACGTTAGGGCCAAAGATTCCAAGGCACCCTTAAGAAACGGTGGCGGTGTTCCCCCAGCAGAAGAAACGGCAAACTTTGCCAATAAATATTACAAAGCCCCTTTTGACGGTGGGTTCAATATTCAATCGGTAAAAGATACCAAAGGCAGAAACTTACCGCACACCATCAACCAGACCATGATGCGTATAGACATTCCCAAACCACTGGAGCCGGGAGAAAAATATTCGTTCAATATCGAGTGGTGGTACAATGTAAACAATCATACCATCGACAGGGCACGTAGTGGTTACGAGCTGTTCCCCGACGGAAATAAAAACTATGTTATTGCCCAGTTTTATCCTCGCATGGCCGTATACAACGACGTAGAAGGATGGCAAAACCATCAATTTTGGGGAAGTGGAGAGTTTGCTTTACCATTTGGAAATTTTGAGGTAAACATTACGGTTCCTGCCGATCATATCCTGGACGGTACCGGGGTGCTTCAAAATCCAAAAGAAGTTTTAACAGACGAAATGTTGAAACGTTACGAGAAAGCTAAGACTTCATATAAAAAGCCTGTATTTATCGTTACCGAAGACGAAGCAAGAGAAAACGAAAAAGGGCATGCTACAGACAAAAAAACATGGAGGCTAAAAGCCGAAAATGTGCGCGACTTTGCCTTTACAACTTCCAGAAAATATATCTGGGAAATGCAGGCCGTAAAAACAAGTGAAAACAAAACGGTCATGGCCGTCTCCATTTACCCAAAAGAAGGAAACCCACTTTGGGAAGAATATTCCACAAAAGCCGTTGTACAAACCTTAAAGACATATTCGCACCATACCTTTGCTTATCCTTATCCAAAAGCAATTTCGGTGCATGCAAAAAACCAGGGAATGGAATATCCCATGATTTGCTGGAACTACGGACGGCCAAATGAAGACGGCACCTATAGCGACCGTACTAAATTTGGAATGATTAGCGTGATTATCCATGAAGTTGGCCACAACTATTTTCCAATGATCGTAAATTCAGACGAGCGTCAATGGGGATGGATGGACGAAGGCATCAATACTTTTTGCCAATATTTGACCGAACAGGAATTTGCAAAAAGCCATCCGGAAGCGGTAGGCCCTGACGGGAAATATCCTTCCAGAAGAGGCGAACCCAGCAAAATTGTGGACTACATGAAAGGCGACCAAAATTTTATCGCCCCCATTATGTCCAATCCCGAAAATGTATTCCAGTTGGGTGCCAATGCGTATGCAAAACCCGCAACTGCCTTAAATATTTTAAGGGAAACCGTTATGGGGCACGATTTGTTTGATTATGCTTTCCAGACATACGCCCAGCGCTGGATGTTTAAACACCCAACCCCCGAAGATTTTTTCAGGACCATGGAAGATGCCTCGGCGGTAGACCTAGACTGGTTCTGGAGAGAATGGTTCTACACGACCGACCATGTTGACATAGGCGTAGAAGGCGTTAAAAAATATTATGTTTCATCTACTCCAAATGCACGTGTAAAAGAAATTCTGGAAGAAAGAGGCATGGCCGAATCAGACCTTCCAGACCTTGTATATTTAGTTGCTGAAGATAGCGACGATTACAAAAACGAAGTTTCAAAAAGATCGGAAGAAGACAACTTCAAGTCGCTCAACGAGTACTTAATGGACAATTTCACGCCTACTGAAAGGGCTAAAATGGAAAAACCAAAATATTTTTACGAAGTAAGCTTCAACAAGCCGGGCGGTATCCCAATGCCATTAATTGTTGAATATACCTATAAAGATGGCACGAAAAAGGATATTACGTATCCCGTGGAAATTTGGAGAAAGAACGACAAAGAGGTAAAAATAGTTGAAGCCACCAATAAGGAGATTACCAGTATTGTAGTCGATCCGAAGGCCGAAACTGCCGATGTTGACACTTCAAACAATAGCTGGCCTGAACAAAAAGGAGAATCAGACTTCGATAAGTTCAAGGAGAAAGTTCAAAATTAGTTATACCAAACATATATATTTCGAGGTCATTCCGTAAAGAATGGCCTCGATTTTTTTACGGCACCATCCTCTTTTTATACATCTATCGCCATTATTCCCCTTCCTTGTCAAACAAACAGGATATTTGACTCAATCTAGAACCAGCAGCAAGCATATGGCCGTCTCAAACAACAAAACCCTTTGTAGAAAGCCAAACACGTAAAAACTAAAAAATAATACTTATTTTTGCATGCTGTTATTAAAGTTGTTTGATTCATAAATAACAACAAAAGTTGCAAAGCAGCAAGCTTACATGGCAAGCAAATGCACTTAAATACAACAACCGCACAGCAGGTTAATTTTTCAGTTTAAAAAACGCAATATGATTAAAATAAAAACGCTCGAAGAAATAGAATTAATGAGAGAAAGTGCCCTTATTGTTTCTAAAACATTAGGCATGTTGGCTACAGAATTAAAGCCGGGCGTTACCACAAAGCACCTAGATAAAATTGCAGAAGAATTTATAAGGGACCACCACGCCGAGCCCGGTTTTTTAGGTTTGTACGGCTGTCCTTCCACGCTATTAACAAGCACCAATGAAGCAGTGGTACATGGGCTCCCAACAGACACCCCCTTAAAAGAGGGCGATATTGTTTCCATAGATTGTGGCGCCTTGAAAAATGGTTTCTACGGAGACCATGCATATACGTTTGAAATTGGTGAAGTAGACCCCGAAACCAAAAAATTACTCCAGGTTACTAAAGAATCTTTGTATGTTGGAATTCGTGAGTTTAAACACGGTAACCGCGTGGGCGATGTTGGCTTTGCCATACAAAACTATTGCGAAAATCACGGATATGGCGTTGTTAGGGAATTGGTAGGCCACGGATTAGGGAAAAAAATGCACGAAGATCCCGAAATGCCAAACTACGGCAAAAGGGGGCGTGGCAAAAAATTTGTAGAAGGTATGGTGGTCGCCATAGAACCAATGATTAATATGGGTACCCATCGTATAAAACAATTAAAGGACGGTTGGACAATTGTTACCGCCGACGGAAAACCAAGCGCACATTTTGAGCATGATGTAGCCCTTATTAACGGGCAACCCGAAATCCTTTCCACATTTAAATACATATATGATGCATTGGGGATTGAAAGCAACGAGGAAGCTGAGTTTAAAAACCATGTAACCGCAAAATAGCCACTTTTAATTGAAAAAGCTTTTTAAACTTGTTTTAAATACCGTTCCCAGGCCCCTGCTCATTAAATTAAGCTATTGGGTCCGGCCACTTATAGTCGTTCTATACAAAGGCAACACATATACCGACCCGATAGACGGCAAAAGTTATAAATCGTTTTTGCCCTATGGTTACGGCAACCAAAGAAACAACGTACTGGCCCCCGGAACACTTTCTCTGGAGCGGCACCGCCTTTTATGGCTGTACCTTACCAATGAAACAGATTTTTTTAAAACCCCTATTAAATTGCTTCATTTTGCCCCAGAACAGGCTTTTTACAAACGCTTTAAAAAATTAAACAATATTGAATATACCACCACCGATATTGAATCTCCTTTAGCCGACGTAAAAGCCGATATTTGCAATCTTCCTTTTGAAGATAACACATATGATGTTATTTTGTGCAATCATGTACTTGAGCATATTAAAGATGATGAAAAGGCCATGCAGGAATTGTTCCGTGTAATGAAGCCCGGTGGATGGGGCATCTTTCAAATTCCACAGGATATCAACAGAAAAAATACCTTTGAAGACGATTCCATAACCAACAGAAAAGAGCGTGCCAAAATCTTTGGTCAATACGACCATGTCCGCGTATATGGAATGGATTATTTTAACAGGTTAAGAAACATAGGCTTTAAAGTAGAAGAAGTTGATTACCCAAAACAACTATCTTCCAAAGACATTCAGCGCTATGCTCTTAACCCCAACGAGATTATTCCCGTGTGCCATAAGCCCAAAAAGTGAGGCGCCGTTCGGTTTTAATTAAATTGTTATTCCAAAAGCAACTCCTGAAAGCCCTTAGTTTTATATTCAATAAGGTCTCCATCTTTATCGGCGCTAATGATGTATGCATCAATTTCCGGGGTTACTTTTAAAAGTTCCTTTGCCTTTTCCAAGGGCATTACCATTAGGGCAGTTGCATAAGCATCGGCCACCATACAGCTATCGGCCACCACAGAAACACTTAGAACACTGCTTTTTTGGGGATATCCGGTCAATGGGTTTATAATATGCACATAATGCTCGCCCGTTGTTTCGTCTACCCTAAATTTACGGTAGTTACCGCTCGTGGCCATTGCCTTGTCTTTAAGCTTTACCTTGGCAATTAAAACGCGCTGTTCCTTATCCTGCATAGGGCTGTCAATGGCCACCACCCAATTTTTAATCTTATTTGTGTTTTGGCTATTCCCTCTGGTTAAAATTTCACCGCCCAGTTCGATTAGGTAATTTTTCACGCCGTTTCTTTCAAACATCCTTCCAATAAGGTCGATGGTATATCCTTTAGCCAAGGCATTAAAATCCAGGTATATGTTTTTATTCTTTTTTATAATCCTATAATCATCAGACATAAAAACCTTATCAAAACCAGTAAATTCCAAAATACTGTCAACTTGATAATCTTCCATATGGTTTATGGCCTTTTCAGGCCCAAACCCCCAGGCATTTATAAGAGCGCCCACGGTGGGATCGAAAAAACCATTGGTCTTGCGCCATATTTGTTTTGCATTTAGGTACACTTCCCGAAAGTATTTATCGACCACTACGGCAGAATCGCCTCTGTTAATAGCAGATATATCTGACGTTGGAAGGTATGTGGACATGGATTTGTTTACCGTATCAAAAACGGCATCGATTTGGCCTTTAAGGTCTTCTGTTTCGTTTTCTACTTCGTACTTTATGTTGTAAGTCGTACCGAGTGCATATCCCTGTTCTACTTTAAAGTTAGGTTCTGCCTGAGAATTGCATCCTATAAAAAAAACAGCAACCAATCCTAGTTGCCATAGTAATAATTTAGATTTCAATAATGCCATTATAGTTAATGATATAGTTTTCGTTTTTAGTTATAGGGGCTTCATAGTTTTTTGCGTTGGCAATACCAACGCCGGCATAATATGTACGGGCCTTAAATTTTAACGCATGTTCCTTCATGGTTTCCATATACGTAACATTATATTTTCCCGGATTGTTAGGATATAAAACTGCCTTTACAACAACAAAATGAAGCTTCTTGTTTTTTAAGCATACAAATTGCGGATCTTTTTTTAATTGGCTATTAACCGAAATAAATTCAAAGCCCTGCTTCTCCAAATCTTTTCCAACAACATTCATTGCTAAATTGTGTAGTTCTTGTGTAGTAAGTTCTATCGACATAAGGATCGTTTAATAAATTTTCGGTCTTTGTAGTTATAAAAGCAAGCTCAGTAAAATTACACAAATCTATAGGAAGAATAAGCACAAAAAAGTTATTAACCAATATTTTTAAGTCAAACGGTATTTATTGGTACGGCCCTTTTGGCACAGATGTTGATTTTTACAAAAAACAAAGTAAAAATTATACATATGCGAAGCTTATATATTTTATTGTTCATTATTAGTACCACATGGACTACAGCCCAGACTAGACAGATTACGGGAGCAGTAACCGATGCATCAGACGGAAGCCAGCTACCGGGTGTAAACATTGTAAATACAACAACCAATGCCAGTACGGCTACCGATTATAACGGCCGTTTTTCCATTGCCGCCAAAACCGGGGACGTTCTTTCTTTTTCATTCTTGGGGATGAAACCAAAAAAAATTACGGTCAAAGAAAAAAGCAAAGAGCTTAACATACAATTGGAGCCATCTGGTGAAGAATTGGAAGAAATTATGATTGTGAAAGATGCTGCAGAGTTGAAGAAAAACATGAATGTAATAAGGGGCATAAGTACATATTCCACGCAAATAGTGCACCCCCCATCTCCTCAAGCAAACACTGAAAGCTATGACGAAATTAACGAGAATGGCTTTCAGCAGGTTACCTATAAGCCACTTTCCACTTTTTCAATTGATGTTGACAAGGCTTCATATAGTAACATGAGACGCATGATTAACAACGGAGAGGAAATACCAAAGGACGCTATTAAAATTGAAGAATTGATCAATTATTTCAAGTATGATTACAAACAACCCACAGGAGACGACCCTTTTTCAATTGAAACCACGTTGAACAAAGCGCCATGGAACGAGCAGCACGAACTTATAAAAATAGGAATTCAAGGGAAAAACGTTTCGTTGGACAACATTCCTCCATCAAATTTGGTATTCCTCATTGATGTATCGGGTTCCATGCAGGCCCCCAACAAACTGCCATTGTTAAAATCGGCCTTTAAATTATTGGTCGGTCAATTACGCCCTAAAGACCAGGTTTCCATTGTGGTGTATGCAGGTGCGGCAGGAATGGTACTCCCACCTACCCCGGGCAGTGACAAAAACAAAATTTTAGAAGCTTTGGACAAACTCGAAGCCGGGGGATCGACAGCCGGAAGCAAAGGTTTGCAACTTGCCTATGAAACAGCTCAGGAAAATTTTATAAAAAAAGGAAACAATAGGGTAATTCTTGCCACCGACGGCGATTTTAACGTAGGCCCTTCCAGCGACCGCGAAATGGAAGACCTCATTGAAGAAAAAAGAAAAAGTGGTGTTTTTTTAACCTGTTTGGGCTTTGGAATGGGAAATTACAAAGATTCCAAGCTAGAAACCCTAGCTGATAAAGGAAACGGAAACCATGCCTATATTGATACCATGCAGGAAGCACAACGTGTTTTAGGCACCGAGTTTGGAGGCACACTTTATACCATTGCCAAAGATGTAAAGATTCAGGTGGAATTTAACCCCGAAAAGATACAGGCATATAGATTAATTGGATACGAAAACAGGCTTTTAAACGACGAAGATTTTAAAGACGATACCAAAGATGCAGGCGAATTGGGCAGTGAACATACCGTGACCGCTTTGTACGAGCTTATTCCAGCAGGTATTGATAGCCCGTATTTAAAAGATATAGATTCTTTAAAATATACCAAAACAACTGCTAACAATACTTATGGAAACGAACTGCTTACCATAAAGTTCAGGTATAAAAAACCCGATGGAGAAACCAGCAAAGAAATAGTACACCCGGTTGACGATAAACCATCATCGAACAATGTCGGTTTTAACTTTGCTTCGGCTGTTGCCATGTGGGGGATGTATTTAAGGGATTCTGAATATTTAAACGGTGCCACCAAAGAACAAATAGTAAACTTGGCCGAAAACAACAAAGGGGTCGACAAAGAAGGGTACCGTGCAGAATTTGTTCGGTTGATGAAAAGCTACAATAGATTTTAGTATCTTTGCTTATAGATTATTTTTATTACTATAATTGCAAACAAAAAATGTAACATTATGAATATTAAAAAAATAGCTTTTATAGCGCTATCCGCAACAATGATTATGTCCTGCAACAATAAAAAGGGCAACAACTCCGATAGCAGTGATAACGATTTTACACGTGCTGGAAAACCAGAAACTATGAAAACAGAAATTGTAGCTAATTATTTTCCAAAAAAAGATATTGCACCCAATGTAATTCAGTTTTTTACCATTGACAACCAACAGGAGTTCGACCAAAAATTTGGGGCTGCCAAAACCATGAACAACGAAGTGACCCAAATTGATTTTAATAAAAATAGGGTTGGCGTAATTTTACTCCCTGAAAGCAATAGGAAAGAGATTATAGAAATTGATGATGCAAAAAGAATTGGGTCCAGCATTATTATAGAATACAATATTGAAGAAGGCGAAGAACAGTCTTTTACAAGCATGGCTGTCCTTATTTTTAAACTTCCGGGAGACAACCGTTTAAAAACCGTTGAATTTAAATCGGGGGACGAAACCAATATTATAAATGTTGAAGCCAAATAAATGCTGAATTTTAATGATAAAAAAACCACGTCGAAAAGCGTGGTTTTTTATATCTATATATTGTGTAATGATTGTTTATCCTCCAAAGTCGTCAAAACGAACATTCTCTGGTGGCACACCAAAATCGTCGCACATTTTTTCAACAGCCTTGTTCATTAATGGCGGTCCGCAGAAATAGAATTCTATATCCTCTGGGGCTTCATGATGGTTCAAGTAATTATCGATAACTACTTGGTGAACAAAGCCAACAAAACCATCCCCTTCGCCATCAAGTCCATCTTTTACTTTCCAATTATCTTCTTCTAAAGGCTCGGATAGGGCAATATAAAATTTAAAGTTAGGGAAATCCCTTTCCAGTTCCCTAAAATGCTCTAAGTAAAACAATTCACGTTTAGAGCGTCCACCGTACCAATATGTAACTTTTCTACCGGTTTTAAGGGTTTTAAAGAGGTGGTATAAATGTGAACGCATTGGCGCCATTCCGGCTCCACCGCCAACATATAGCATCTCTGCTTCACTTGGGTTGATAAAGAACTCTCCGTAAGGTCCGGAAATTACAACTTTATCACCCGCTTTTCTGGAAAATATATAAGAAGATGCTATACCTGGATTTACATCCATCCAGCCATTTTTATTTCTATCCCATGGCGGGGTAGCAATACGCACGTTCAACATAATATCCCTTCCTTCGGCAGGATAAGAAGCCATTGAGTAGGCCCTTTCAACAATCTCGGTATTTTTCATCACCAAAGGCCATAAATTAAACTTATCCCACTCTAGCTGGAATTTTTTAGGGTCTTCGTGTTCTTCGGGGTGAGCAGTAATATCAATATCTTCATATTTAACTTCCACCGGCGGAATCTCAATTTGGATATATCCACCCGCTTGGTAATCCATATCTTCCGGTATACGTACAACAAATTCTTTGATGAAAGAAGCCACGTTCCAGTTACGAACAACTTCTGCTTCCCATTTTTTTATACCAAATACCTCTTCCGGTACTTGAATAACCATGTCCTGTTTTACCTTTACCTGACATCCAAGCCTCCATCCTTCGGCGGCTTCTTTACGGGTAAAGTGCGGTTCTTCGGTTGGAAGCATTTGCCCCCCACCTTCTTTCACGATACACTTACACTGGATACAGGTACCACCACCACCACAGGCAGAAGGTAAAAATATTTTGCTATTTCCTAAAGTTGATAACAAGGTCCCCCCCGACGAAACTTCAACATCTTTTTCCCCGTTGATTTTTAATGTTACAGGACCCGAAGGAACGAGTTTTGCTTTTGCGGTTAATAATATTCCTACCAATACAAAAATAAGTGCCAGAAAAACTATTAAACTTGCTATGATTACTGAATAATCCATATGCTAATTAACTAAATACGATTTATAATTTAATTCCCATAAAACTCATGAAGCCAAGCGCCATAAGTCCTGTTATGATAAAGGTAATTCCCAAGCCTCTTAATGGAGCAGGAACATTTGAGTAGGTAATCTTTTCCCGCACAGCAGAAATAGCCAGAATTGCTAAAAACCAGCCCACACCGGAGCCTAATCCATAAACGGCCGCCTCGGATACACCACCAAAATCTTTTTGTTGCATAAATAGCGATCCACCAAGAATTGCACAGTTTACCGCAATTAATGGCAAGAAAATACCCAAAGCACCGTATAATGCGGGAGCAAACCGCTCCACAATCATTTCTACAAGTTGTACCATGGATGCAATTACGGCAATAAACATGATAAAACTTAAAAAGCTAAGGTCAAGCTCGGCATATTCTGGCCCAAGCCAAGATAAAGCCCCGGGCTTTAACAGGTAATTATCTAATAAAAAGTTGATAGGCACTGTAATTGCCAATACAAAGATAACAGCAGCACCAAGACCAACAGCAGTTTTTACGGTTTTAGAAACCGCTAAGTAAGAACACATCCCCAAGAAATAGGCAAAAATCATGTTCTCAACAAAAATACTTTTTACAAAAAGGTTTACATATTCCATTTTAAATATTTTTTAAAGTCTGATGCTTAATGTTTTTCTATTAACTTACGGTTTCTGGAACGCTGTACCCAAATAATAATACCAACAACCAATAAGGCGGCTGGCGATAACAGCATTAAACCGTTATTTTGATATCCTAGAGCGTACAATCCTGTAGACTCGGCAATGGTTACCCCTTTATGTCCAAGAACCTCAAAACCAAACAATTTTCCAGAACCCAAAAGTTCCCTAAAAAACGCTACGATAATTAATATCATTCCATAACCGGCTGCGTTTCCAATTCCGTCAAGGAAAGACTTCCAGGGTCCGTTCCCCAAGGCAAAGGCCTCCAAACGGCCCATTACAATACAGTTGGTAATAATCAACCCAACGAAAACCGAAAGTTCCTTACTCACGTCGTAGGCATAGGCCTTGAGCACCTCGTTAACCAAGATTACCAAAGCGGCCACTACCACCAATTGAACAATAATCCTGATCCTGTTAGGGATTAAGTTCCTTAAAAGCGATACAATAACGTTACTGGCAGCAACTACCACCAATACAGCAATGGCCATTACGATAGAAGGTTTTAGCTGAACCGTAATTGCCAATGCAGAACAAATACCCAATACCTGTACGGTAATCGGATTATCGTCGTTTAAAGGATCTGTTAATAATTTTCTGTTTTTCTTAGAGAAAAGTGGTTCTTTTTCTTCAGCAACAAAAAGCACCACGGGAGATTTCTCTTTTTTGTTTTCAGTGTCAGCCATAATATTTATTTTAAAGCTACTTTAGTATTTTGTTCCTTTAGGTATGGAAGGTAATATTCCAACCTGTTGTGTATCATTGCCGTTACACCGTTTCCGGTAATGGTAGCCCCGGAAATAGCATCAACTGCATTGTCGTCTTTATTGTCTCCACCTGAATATCCTTTTTGAACTGTAATTCCTACAAAATTTCCAGATTCATCATATATCTTCTCGTTTTGGAACCGTTGTTGAAACCAAGCTTGTGTAATCTCACCACCCAGTCCGGGAGTTTCGCCTTTATGATCAAAAACTGCTCCTTTAACGGTATTTACATCATCTTCTAAAGAAATATATCCCCAAATGGCATCCCATAATCCGGCTCCACGTAGTGGTATAACATAATATTTCTTGCCTTCCACATCTGCAATATATAATGGAAAGCGTTGTTTCCCCTCATCTTTTTTAAGCTCTTTTGCAAGGTCTACTTTAAAAGGATCTACATCTGTTACCACTTCTCCTTTGCTGTTGAGGGCAACCTCTTCTGTAATGTATTTTTTATAGGTTTCTTCTGCATCTTCTTTAGTTGCTGTGACCCCTATGGTAGACAAGATGTTTTGCATCTTCTCTATTTTAATATTTGCAGCTTGCTTAGGCTGTAAGGAAGTAGCGGCAAATGCAAGTGCAGATGCTACTACAACAACCATTATAGTTGCGAATATAAATGTATATGCGTTACTATCTCTATTCATAATTAAGCTGATTTTACCTTAACGGCAGATAAACGTTTCTTTCTTCTTTTGATATTAGCCTGAATTACATAATGGTCTATGGTCGGCGCAAAGACGTTCATTAATAAAATTGCTAACATTACCCCTTCTGGATATGCCGGGTTGAAAACACGGATCATGATACAGAATATCCCGATAAGGATTCCGTATATCCATTTTCCTTTTTGTGTCTGGGCGGCAGATACGGGATCGGTGGCCATGAAGACAATACCAAAGGCAAATCCTCCAACAATTAATTGCTGGTACCAAGGAAAGGACATTAAATCATTTGCTCCCCATAGATTGAAAAGGAAGCCCATAAATGCTCCACCTATTACCCCGCCAGCCATAATTCTCCAGCTTCCTACTCCGGTAAGCACTAAAATGGCGGCTCCAAATAGAATCCACAAAGTAGATGTTTCTGCAATTGATCCTGGAATGGCTCCTTCAAACATATTCCACATACTGTAATGCACGTCTTTTCCGGCAGCCAAAGTACCTAAAATTGTTTCTCCCGAAATAGCATCGATTTTACTAGCGTCAGAGACCCATACTTTATTTCCAGACATAAAAGTAGGATATGCAAAGAATGCAAAAACCCTTGCAGTTAATGCAGGGTTTAAAATATTCATCCCGGTTCCTCCAAAAGCCTCTTTACCAATTAAAACGGCAAAAGCTACTGAAACGCCAACCATCCATAAAGGAATGTCTATCGGCATAATCATTGGCACCAACAATCCGGTTACCAAGAACCCTTCGTTTACTTCATGGCCTCTGTAAATGGCAAAAATAAATTCAATACCAAGACCTACTATATATGAAACTGCAATCATAGGCAATATCTTCCACAAACCATGTGTAAATGCATCCATAAACGTAAATGCTTCACCCAATTGTGAAAAATGCTGGTAGCCTGTATTGTATATCCCGTAAATTAAGGCAGGCAACAAAGCTATAACTACGGTAATCATTGTTCTTTTTAAATCTACTGCATCACGAATGTGCGCTCCCTTTTTTGTGGTATGGTTGGGCACAAATAAAAAAGTATCGAATGCATTGATTGCGGGAGCATATTTCTCCCATTTCTCCCCTTTGTTAAAAGGTTTTTTTAGTTGATCTAACTTTTTTCTTAAAGCGTTCATATCTTACGTTTTATTTAACCAACTTCTTTTATCATTACATCTAAAGCTTCCCTGATAATGGCTTGTGCTTCAAGCTTAGAAGTATTAACATAGTCTACCAATGCAAAATCTTCGGGAGCCACTTCATAGATCCCCAGATTTTCCATTTTCTCTATATTTAATACCATACATTCTTTAAGAAGTTGCATTGGGTATATGTCCATTGGCATTACTTTCTCCATCTCCCCTGTAACAACCAATGCCCTTTCTTCGCCGTTTAAATTGGTGTCCACCTTATATTTTTTATTCGGGAACAGCCAAGACAAAGAAGTTTTGGACATACTTGGGATATTGTTGTCTTTAAAAGGCAACCATCCAAACATTCTATAGGTATTTCCTTCTGGAATTAGGGAAATTGTGCTACTGTAATAACCAATAAAACCATCGTTAGATATTCTATCTCCGGTAAGCACATCTCCACTGATAATACGGACATTAGCCGGTACCTGACCTATAATGTCTTTTACATTAGCACCTATTTTAAACCTGAAATACTGTGCTTTTGGAGCTTCGGTCCCTGCTACGGCAACAACACGGGTGGCATCGAACTTTCCTGTTTTAAAAAAGGAGCCTATAATTGCCACATCTTCCGGGCTTACAACCCAAACGCGTTCTCCTGAGTTAATGGGATCTATGTGGTGAATTTGAACACCAACATTCCCAGCAGGATGGGGGCCTGAAACCGTGTGTAGCTGAACGCCCTTTACTTCGTTTAAAAACGAAGCGGACTTTTTGTCTACGCAGAGGTGGGTTTTGCCTGTGGTAAGTTTCGATATTGCCTGAAGCCCGAACTGAAACTCTTCTTTTCTTTTTTCCAGGACAAACTCAACATCGGCGGCCAATGGCGCCGTTGAAAGCCCTGAAATAAAGATTGCTTTGGGGGCATCTTCCGGGTTTGCTACAATATCGTATGGCCTTTGTTTGATGAATGGCCAACATCCGCCTTCCAGCAAATGCTCCTTTACTTCATCTCCAGACATTTTTTCAACGTCCTTTTGACCAAATTCCTTGTAAGTGTCGGCTGAATCAGCTTCGATTACGACCTCTAAAATTCTTCGTTTTGCCCCTCTTCGGATTTCTTTCAAAGTTCCGCTAACGGGCGAAACAAACTTTACCCTGTCGCTGTACTTTGAATAAAAAATAGTATCTCCGGCTTTAACAGACTCACCTTCCTTGATAACCATTTTTGGCGTAACACCATGAAAATCGGTAGGCTTAATAGCGAAGTTTTTAGATCTTGGCGCATCAGAAACTAGTTTTTCCGCCTCGCCTTTCAGCTTAATATCTAAGCCTTTTCTAATCTTAATGTCGTTTGACATGCTATCTATCTAATGAAATTAGTTAACTCAAAAATTCGTGCAAATTTAATAATTAAAACATAGTTCGCATAATAAAAACCTATATTTTTCAGTGCTTTAACAATCAACACCAACACAGTTGGTATTTTGTGTATCTTTAGCCCAAACAATGGACAACGACAATGATTTTCAACTATAAGGTTTTCGCTTTTATCTTGTTATTGGGCAATATATGCACGGCACAAGTTCAAAAAGAAATAGCCCCCCCGGCAAACATTAAATCAATCGTGTTTAAATCGAGCTATGAAGGCGATCAATTTCCTATTGTAAAAATAGGGGAAAGCATTAATTTGACCTTTGACGATCTGTATGCCGATGAGAAAGATTATTATTATAAAATTGAACACTGCAATTATGATTGGTCCCCTTCCAAGCTTTTAAAGTCTCAATTTCTAGACGGAATCGACGACCAGCGTATCATGCGCTACCAAAACTCGCTCTCCACCATTCAACCTTACACTAATTATAAGTTAACGCTCCCCAACCAGCAAACTAAGTTTAAGGTAACTGGAAATTATATTTTAAAAGTTGTAGACAATACCGGTGAAGTTATATTTTCGCGACGTTTTGCTGTTTACAAAGAGCTTGTCCAAGTAGGTGCGGTTACCAAGAGATCCCGTAATTTTGACATTATCGACAAGGCCCAACGCTTGGAGTTTTTTATTAATTCACCAGATTATGAACTTGTAAACCCACAACAGGAAGTTAAAGTCGCCCTTATAAAAAACAGCAACTTCTCTACCATGATTACAGGGCTAAAACCCCAGTTTATCTCAGGAAACCAACTAATATACAAATACGATAAAGAAGCCACTTTTGAAGGGGGGAACGAATATTTTTGGTTCGACACCAAAGAAATCAGGGTTGCAAATAACAGCATTGCAACAGTGAAGCTTACCAATAGGTACAACCATTACCTTTATACCAATGAAATAAGAAAGGACAAACCTTACACATACAACCCCGACATTAATGGCGACTTTTATATTAGGAGTATTGATGGCACCGGCCAAAACCCCGACCGCGAAGCCGATTATTCTTTTATACGCTTTAGCCTGGAATATAACAATACCATTGGCCTGGACAAAATATATGTCTATGGAAAATTCAACAATTACACCCTAACAGATGAAAACCTGCTTAAGTTTAACGAAGAAACCAATACACTCAATACGGCCATTTTATTAAAACAAGGTTTTTACAACTATAAATTTATAAAAGTAAACGACCAAGGCATTACCGATCTCAACTTTATCTGCGGAAATTTTTGGCAAACCGAAAACACTTATACCATTTTAGTTTACTACCGTGAATTTGGCAACAATTACGACAGCATTATTGGCATAGGAAGTGCCTCGTCCACAGATATTTCCAACTAACACCTTTTCATTATATGGACAACACAACCCGGTCTGAGTTAAAATACAGGGGCACACAATGCCTTAATTGTAAAATCCCCCTTGAAAGCAGCGATCGTTTTTGCCCAAATTGCGGACAATTAAACAGCACCAAAAAGATTTCTGTTTTCGACATAACCGAGGAATTAATGGGCAGCGTTTTCTCTTATGACTCAAAGCTGAGGAAAACGCTTACCGCACTTATTTTAAGACCAGGAAAAATTACATCAGAATTCATAAAGGGAAAAAGAGCCACCTACACCAACCCTTTCCGATTCTTTTTCAGCATTACCATTTTATATTTTCTGATGATAAGCTACAATAGCGACTTTAGCAGTATTGACGAGTTTTGGAACAACGAGCTCCTTCAGGACAGTTTACATATTGAAACAACGCTTCAGCAAATAAAAGATGCCAGCACAAATAAAGAGGATACGGCTTTAATAGACTCTCTAATAACAAAATACAGTCCTAAAGAAAAAAACGACAATTTAGACCTCGATCCAAAAGCCTATTTTGCCGAACTTGAACAAAAACCTATGTTCAATAGCATATACGATAAAACAGTATATTTTTTTAATGGCATACAAGCAAAAAAATACCGCCAGTACGAAGATGCACTTTCACGCTTAAAAATAGAGAGCACCCTAGAAAACAAAACTGCTTTCAGCATTGCAAAAAGCTCATATAAATCTTATCATCATCCGGGGAGTTTTTTTGAAAATCTGGTTTCAAAGCTACCATTTGTAATCTTCTTTTACCTGCCCGTTTTTTCCATTTTTATATGGCTGGTTTACCCAAAGCAGAAGTTTTACTACATAGACCATTTAATTTTCAGCTTTCATACACAGACCCTTTTCATCCTCTTGCTCATTATAACCTTCCTTATAAAATGGTTTTTCAATATAAACCTTCATTGGATAGCCTTAATAGTATTCCTGCTTTATCTATATAAATCAATGCGAGGCTTTTACAAGGAGAAAAGATTCAAAACAATTGTTAAATTTATATATCTTAATACTATTTTTCTTATTTTAGCCTTGTTTTCGTTTTCCATGATTTTATTTGTAAGTGCACTCACTTATTAACTATGATTACACAAATAACCAAAGGCATAAAGATTACGGTAAAAACCAGTTTTGAAGGAACTTTCTTCAAGAACTATAAAATGCACTATGCTTTTGGTTACAAGATTACCATTGAAAACCAAAGCAAAGACTCTGTACAGCTTACTTCAAGGCACTGGCAAATATTTGATGCCCTCAACGAAGTCGAGATAGTAGACGGCGATGGCGTTATTGGCAAAAAACCGGTTTTAAAGCCCGGCGAATCCCACACGTACAGCTCTGGCTGTTTGTTAACATCGCCCATCGGGGCCATGCGGGGTCATTATAATATGGTAAACTTTACTTCCACGAGACGCTTTAGGGTAATTATCCCTACTTTTAAACTACACGCTCCTTTTGCCTTGAACTAAAGAAATCCCCTTTAACACAATTTTACTTTTTAAACCCTATGGCATTTAGTACCTTTGGGGGCAAATTTAATGTTTAAATCAAAAAGTATGGGAAAAGGCTTTTTTCATGTCCCTGCGGCAGTTAACGAACCCGTTAAAACTTATGCGCCGGGCTCCCCAGAAAGAGAGGCTGTATTAAAACAGTATGATGAATTTTTCAACAGCAAAGTTGATGTTCCACTTTACATTGGCAGCGAGGAAATAAAAACAGGCAATACCAAGCCTTTATCTCCTCCTCACGACCACCAACATATTGTGGGGCAGTACCATTTGGCCGAAAAATCTCATATTGAAAAGGCAATTGCAAACAATCTAGAAGCCCGAAAAAAATGGGCCGCCCTAAGTTGGGAACAACGGGCAGCTATTTTCTTAAAAGCAGCAGATTTAATTGCAGGTCCGTACAGGGCCAAAATAAATGCCGCTACAATGATAGCTCAGTCTAAAAACATCCATCAGGCCGAAATCGATTCGGCTTGTGAGTTGATCGATTTCTTGAAATTCAACATCGAGTACATGGCAAAAATCTACGACGATCAGCCAGAGTCAGACGAAGGCATATGGAACCGTGTGGAATACAGGCCTTTGGAAGGATTTGTATATGCCGTAACGCCGTTCAACTTTACGGCTATTGCCGGGAATTTACCAGCCAGTGCTGCCATGATGGGGAATGTTGTTGTTTGGAAACCAAGCGATAGCCAAATCTATTCTGCAAAAATTATTGTAGATATATTTAAAGAAGCCGGATTACCAGACGGGGTAATCAATGTAGTATATGGCGACCCCGAAATGATTACCAATACTGTGTTGGCCAGTCCAGATTTTGCAGGAATACACTTTACCGGTTCAACCAAGGTATTTAAAGGTATCTGGAAAAAAATCGGGGACAACATCGACACCTACAAAACATATCCTAGAATTGTTGGTGAAACAGGTGGAAAAGATTTTATTGTTGCACATCCATCTGCAAACCCAAAACAAGTAGCCACAGCCATTACACGTGGTGCTTTTGAATTTCAAGGACAAAAATGTAGTGCTGCCTCAAGGGTCTATCTGCCAAAATCTATTGCAACTGAAATTCTGGATTACGTAAAAGTAGATGTTGAATCTTTCAAAATTGGAGCTCCCAACAACATGGAGAACTTTATTACCGCTGTAATCCATGAAGGTTCTTTTGATAAACTTGCAAGCTATATTGACCAAGCAAAAAAAGACAACGAAGCAGAAATTTACGTAGGTGGCACCTATGATAAATCCAAAGGGTACTTTGTGCACCCAACCGTTATCGTTACAACCGATCCACGGTACAAAACCATGACAACAGAACTTTTTGGGCCCGTTGTTACCGTTTATGTATATGAAGACAAAAAGTGGAGCGAAACCTTAGAACTTGTAGACAACACTTCCGAGTATGGATTAACAGGCGCTGTTTTTTCTTCAGATAGGTACACTATTGAAGAAGCAACAAGAACGCTCGAAAACTGTGCTGGAAATTTTTATATAAACGATAAACCTACAGGCGCGGTAGTTGGCCAACAGCCATTTGGTGGCGCCAGGGCATCTGGAACCAACGACAAAGCAGGATCATCTCAAAACTTATTGCGTTGGGTATCACCAAGGCTTATTAAGGAAACCTTTGTTACCCCTGTAGATTACAGATATCCGTTTTTAGGATAATCCCTAGGAACATAATCACCATAAAAACCCTTGAGATTAATTTTTCAAGGGTTTTCTTTTATTAATACTGATTCTTCATCTATTATTAGTCATAACATAATGGTTAATGTCAAGATCGAACCAATCGATCGCCAATTATGAAAGCGATACACTCCATAGCCTCTTGACTGCTCCAAAGGAGGAGTACATTGTTTTTAATTACAAGTTTTATAAAGTTTAAACTACTGAAATTCAGTAAATTATAAGCTTAATGTTAATTTAATGTTATCAAAATGTAATTTTAATGTAAATATTTATTATATTTGAATTTTAAACTTAAAATGAAATCATGATGAAAGAAGATGACAAACGTTGTATTTTAAGCATTAAATACTCTATTTTGGATACCTCAAGCAACAAAAAAGCAAAGGAAACTGAAATAGAACGGATCTTTATTGCCAAAAACAAAAACATTTTGCTCAGGAAAATAAAGGACTTTGAAGACAAGCTTCAAAAAAAACCAAAACCAAGTTTTTTAAGCCGTAAAGTGCAGTATATCCATCATTTCTTAAAAAGTTGGAGATATACATACCATTCTATGCTGAAAATTTAACGTCAGCCCGGTTACCGGCTATCTAAAAAAGATACTCTTTTCGGCTCTTAAACCTATGTTTATGAGCCGATTTTTTATTAAAATCATTAAAAAACATTCCTATTTCCTTCCTGTATATTTTAGAGGGAGGTAAACCACTTTCTTGGTTTCATAAAAATCTTCATCAAAATAATCGGGAAGGGAAAATATTATGGCAGTCTGGTACACTGCTAATTCTTCAGACAAGTCCCCTCCTTTGAGGTATAAAATACCATTTTTCAATCTGTGGTTGGATTCTTTCTTGGTTTTTCCCTTAACCCATTTTACAAAATCAGGCATGTTGGTAACGGCCCTGCTCACAATAAAATCAAACTGCTCTTTTACATTCTCGGCACGTACTTGTTCGGCGGTAACATTTTGCAGCCCCAAACCTGCAACTACTTCGTTAACAACATTAATTTTTTTGCCAATGGCATCGATTAACATAAATTCTGCTTCAGGAAATAAAATAGCCAAAGGAATGCCGGGAAAACCGCCGCCAGTTCCTACGTCCAAAATAGAGGCGCCGCGATTAAAAGGCTGTACTTTTGCTATCCCCAAAGAATGCAATACATGGCGCACATACAATTCGTCTATATCTTTCCTGCTAATTACATTAATTTTACTGTTCCAATCTTTGTATAAATTTTCGAGTTCGCTAAATTTATCAAATTGATCGTCAGTAATTGAGGGAAAATATTTTTTTATAATTTGCGCAGTCATCTTTTTAAAAATTTTAACAAAAATAGGCAATAAAACATGCACTTTTAAACTTTTTACAGTGTTAGACACTTTTATTATTTCTATTTTTGTCAACTTACAATTCCTTGTATTTTAATGATGAAGGATATAAATGTTACAACAATTTATGAAAACGTACAATACAATTAAATTTTCGAGAAAAGACCCTGCCAAGTTTTTTAAAACTTTAAATTCCAGGGTCAATTTATATTTCAAGGAAAAAAATATTAAAAAAACCGGGAACTGGAAACTTTACTTAAAAACGGCTATTATGTTTGCCATTTTCCTTACTCCTTATTTTTTAATTTTGACCATCAACATGAACCAATGGATACAATTATTGCTCACCATTGTTATTGGTATTGGAATGGCCGGTGTTGGAATGAATGTCATGCACGATGGCAATCACGGATCGTACTCTTCTAAAAAATGGATCAATAAAATAATGGGGGCAAGCATATACATACTTGCTGGAAACGTATACAACTGGAAAGTACAACACAACGTACTGCACCATACCTATACAAACATTCCCGGGCACGACGAAGATTTGGATGCCGGAAGGATTATCCGCTTCAGCAAACATTCAAAGTGGAGGCGTTTTCATAAATTTCAGCATTACTATTCTGTTTTTCTTTATGGGCTGTTAACACTTAATTGGGCCATTACGACCGATTTTAAACAAATGAGACGCTACATGAAACGAAAGCTGTCTTACGGAAAATTCCCAAACCCCGCCAAAGAATGGAGCGTGCTCATCATTACCAAAATCATCTACATTATGGTATGGATTGCAATCCCAATGTTCTTTATAGAGCTTGCTTGGTGGAAAGTCCTTATCGGCTTTTTTGTAATGCACTATACCGCCGGGCTTATTTTAAGTATTGTATTTCAATTGGCCCATATTGTAGACGAAGCCACCACATTTATCCCCGATGAAACGGGCACCATAAAAAATACATGGGCAATTCATCAATTGTTCACCACGACCAATTTTTCTACAAAAAATAAAATTGTAAACTGGTTTACTGGCGGTTTAAACCATCAGGTAGAACATCATATTTTCCCTAATATTAGCCATGTACATTACACAAATATTGCGAAAATTGTTAGAGAAACGGCAAAAGAGTTTAATTTACCTTATTACGAGTATAAAACTACAAGAAAAGCCATAATTTCGCACTTTAAACACTTAAAAGCGTTAGGCGAAAAGCCTACATATGTTTATAATTAAACAACAATCTTTTTTATGACACAACAATTATCTGAAAGAGTTTTAAACATGGCAACTTCCGCAACTCTTGCCATGGCAGCAAAAGCAAGGGAGTTGAGGGCCGAAGGGAAAGATATAATTGGTTTAAGTTTGGGCGAACCAGACTTTAATACGCCAGACTTTATTAAAGATGCGGCCAAAGAGGCCATTGACCAAAATTACAACAGCTATTCCCCGGTTGATGGTTATGCTGATTTAAAAGAAGCCATCATTAACAAATTTAAAAGAGATAACGGACTTAATTATACACCAAATCAAATTGTAGTTTCTACGGGCGCCAAGCAATCATTGGCCAATGTAGCCTTGGCCGTTATCAATCCGGGCGACGAAGTAATTTTGCCGGCACCGTACTGGGTTAGTTATTCTGATATCGTGAAAATTGCCGAGGGTGTCCCTGTAGAAGTTCAAACTTCTATTGAAAACGACTTTAAAATGACTGCCGAACAATTGGAAGCAGCCATTACCCCAAAGACAAAAATGATCTGGTACAGCTCCCCGTGCAATCCAAGTGGTTCCGTCTACAGTAAAGAAGAATTAGAATCGCTTGCCGCTGTACTGAGAAAGCACCCAAACATCATTGTTGTTTCAGATGAAATTTACGAACACATAAATTTTGGCGACGGGCATACAAGCATTGCTTCTATTGATGGAATGTACGACAGGACGGTAACCGTAAACGGAGTCTCCAAGGCCTTTGCCATGACAGGATGGAGAATTGGCTACATAGGCGCTCCCGACTGGATTGCCCGGGCATGCAATAAAATGCAAGGTCAAATTACCAGTGGTGCCAACTGTATTGCACAACGGGCAACCATAACCGCGCTGGAAGCCCCGGTGAGCAAAATTAAATACATGATAGACAAATTTCATGAAAGAAGGGATCTAGTACTTCGTCTTTTAGGTGAAATAGAAGGTTTTCAACTAAATGTACCGGAAGGCGCCTTTTATGTCTTTCCAAACATATCTTATTTCTTCGGAAAAACAATTAAAGGTAAAAAAATAGAGAATGCATCAGATTTTTCATTACTTCTTTTAGAAGAAGCAAATGTAGCTACGGTTACAGGTGAAGCTTTTGGTAACCCCAACTGCATCAGGATTTCTTATGCTGCTTCAGAAGCCGAGCTTAAAGAAGCCATCAAAAGAATAAAAGAAGCACTTTCTTGATACCGCTTAAACAAAATAGTTTTTAAAAATAAAAATGCGAAGCCAAGGCTTCGCATTTTTTTCTTAATTCCCTCAAACTTTCATCATTGCCTTGATGGCAAAGACTTTTAACAAATATCATAAAACCTGTAGAAATAGGTAAGGGGAAAAACCCCCTTTTTATGAATTTGGCTGAATTTTTTTCTTGCTATGTTCGTTTCCAAAAGAAAGGCGAAAACAAAATCAACACCGTAAAAAGCTCCAATCTCCCCAAGAGCATTAAAAAAGAGCACCACCATTTCCCAAGTATGGGAAGCGAATCATAATTAGTGAGCGGATGCAATGATCCCAAAGCTGGGCCAATATTTCCTAAAGAAGATGCAGCCCCACCGATGGCCGACTCGAAGTCCAAGCCCAACAACCCCAATACTACCGCACCAATTATAAACAACAGCATATAAATAATAAAGAAGCCAAGGATGTTGTATATAATTTTTTCAGGTACCGTTTTTTTGTTGTAACGCACCGGAATGATGGCATTAGGATGTAGCGTGCGCTTAAATTCCAGCAAGCCGTTTTTTATCATTAATAAATGCCTTACTACTTTTACGCCCCCGGCCGTTGAACCTGCCGACCCACCAACGAACATCAATCCGAAAAAAACAATGGTCAAAAAAGGTGTCCAACTTGTATAATCGGCCGATACAAACCCCGTGGTCGTAACTACGGAAATTACCTGAAACATTGCATGCCTAAAAGAACTTTCGGCAGCTCCCAATACCATGGGATGGTATTCGCTAACAGGGACATTCGCTTTTAAATAAATAACAAGTGCTGCTACAATGCTTACACAAAGTACCAGCAAACCATAAAAACGAAACTCGTAATCTTCAAAAACCTTTTTCACTCTACCTTTAAAAGCAAAATAGCTCAATATAAAATTGGCTCCTGCCACGAACATGAAAAATACAACGATATATTGAATAAGCGGATTATCGTTCCAATAGGCCAAACTTGCATTTTTTGTAGAAAAACCTCCGGTGGAAAGGGTTGCCATTGCATGGTTAATAGCATCAAAAAAATCCATCCCGGCCAATTTCAACAATAATGTTTCTGCAAAAGTATAGCCCACATATATAAACCACAGTCTTTTTGCGGTATCGGTAATTCTGGGGTGAAGCTTATCTGCGCTTGGACCGGGTGCCTCCGCAGCAAAAAGCTGCATCCCGCCAATGCCTAATAAAGGCAATATGGCTATTGCCAAAACAATAATTCCCATGCCCCCTATCCAGTGCGTGGTGCTTCTCCAAAAAAGAATCCCTTCGGGCAGTACTTCAATATCGTTTAAAATAGAGGCTCCCGTTGTGGTGTAGCCACTCATTGTTTCAAAAAAAGCATTGGTAACACTTGGTATGGCTCCGGTAAATAGATAAGGGAACATTCCCGAAAGTGTCATAAATATCCATCCGAAGGAAACAATAATATAGCCATCGCGTTTTTTTATCTCCTTTTTATGATTGTGCGTAACAAACATCAGCAAAACCCCTATTAAAACAGTCGTAATGCCTGCAAAGCTTATTTCCAGTGTTGCCCCGTCCCTGTATATACCGCTTACAATGGAGGCCAACAACATAAACCCACCATTGCAAAGTAAAAGCAAGCCCATAAAATGAAATATTATTTTAGTGTTGAGCCTTTTCATGAAGAAAGTTATAAGAAAAGTTTTTCTACCCTGGAAATAGACCTCGGCAAACAACAAACCACAACCCTGTCTCCTGCTTCAATTTTAAAATCCCCCAATGCAATAATGCCCTTTCCATTTCGTATTACGCCCCCAATAATTGCAGAACGGGGAAAATCCAGGTCTTTTATAATTTTACCAGTTACCGCAGAAGATGGTTTTACTATAAACTCCAGCATTTCTGCATTTAAATTGTTCAATTTGGTCAAGGCTACCACTTCGCCTTTCCTGATGTGCCTAAATATATTGTTTGCGGCCAATAATTTTTTATTGATAAGGGTATCTATTCCAATGGATTGTGATAACTGAAAATAATCCATGTTCTCGACAAGCGCGATTGTCTTTTTAATATTTTTAGATTTTGCCATTAAACAGGACATAATATTAGTCTCAGAATTCCCGGTAACGGCAATAAAAGCATCCATATCGCTAATATTTTCTTCTTCAAGTAAGTCTACATTCCTTCCGTCTCCATTAATTATTAATGCATTGGGCAATTCATCGGCCAGGTCGAAAGCTTTATTTTTGTCTTTTTCAATAAGCTTCACCCTGAATTTACTTTTACAAAGATTTTTTGCTGTTTTAAATCCTACTTTGCTCCCGCCCAGAATCATTACATTCTTAATGTCTTCTTTGGTTTTTCCAGTAAGCTTGTACAATTCGTCCACACCTTTCTTGAGGGTAACAAAATATGCTTGGTCGCCTTCCTTAAAATATGCATCACCTCTTGGGATTAAGGTGTATTGTGTACCAAACCGCTGTATTGCTATGGGCATAAAATGCAGTTTGGGAAAAATATTAGCGGCTTCTTGTACGGTTTTCCCCACAAAAGGGGCCGTCCGCTGCAAGGAAGTCCCTACCATAATGAGGGCCCCTTCTTCAAATTCATAACTATCGTTAAAAGCAGATTGGTCGAGTAATAGCTGGATTTCTTCAGAAGCCAGTTTTTCGGGCGAAATCAACTCATCAATACCAAGTTTGTCAAATTTTATTTCATCTTTATTATGAATGAACTCGGTATTGGATATTCTGGCAATGGTACGTTTACATCCCAATTGCTTTGCAAGTAAACAAAGGGTAATATTTGTAGTTTCAGATGCGGTTACGCCAATAACAAGGTCGGAAGAATCAACCCTGGCTTCCTTTAAAACAGACACAGAAGTTGCATCACCTCTTAGCACTTTAATATCTAAATGGGTATCGGCATAATTCAAGCTCTCTTTTTCATTGTCGATAAGCGTTATGTCTTGTGATTCGTACGACAAAAGCTTTGCCAAATGAAAGCCTACCTCACCAGCACCTGCAATAATTATTTTCATTTATTTTTGTAAACAATTTACCTTACAAATATATATTAATTATTATTAGTTCAATAGATTGTCAGCCATTTATAAAATTAACTCGACAAGATGAATTCTAAATAGTATATTTGTCTAAATTTTACAGATGGAGAAAAAGATTACACCTTATGAAGATTCTCAACTAGGTAAAAAGCAACAGGTTACCCAGATGTTTGATACCATTTCGGGAAAATATGACGGATTGAACAGAGTTATTTCATTTGGCATCGACGTAAAATGGAGGGGAAAAGTGGTGGCCATGATAAATGGCACCAATCCCGAAAGTATTTTGGATATTGCCACCGGGACCGGCGACCTTGCCATTAACATGGCCCTAAAAACCAATGCCCAAAAAATTGTTGGTCTGGATATTTCTGCCGGTATGCTCGAAGTAGGAAAACAAAAGGTTGCTGAAAAGAGTTTAACCAGCAAAATTGAAATGGTTCTTGGAGACAGCGAAGCCTTGCCCTTTGATGATAATTCCTTTGATGCAATTACGGTAGCCTTTGGGGTAAGAAATTTTGAAGATCTTGAAAAGGGTCTATCCGAGATATTCCGCGTGCTTAAAAAGGGAGGTGTTTTTGTGGTTTTAGAAACCTCTGTCCCTACAAAACCCCCATATAAACAAGGCTATAACATTTATACAAGAACCCTATTGCCAACCATAGGAAAATTGTTTTCAAAAGACCGATCGGCCTATGCATATTTGTCGAAATCTGCATCTGTTTTTCCTTTTGGTGATGAATTCAACAATATTTTGCGTAAAATTGGGTTTATAAGTGTGGAAGATAAACCGCAAACTTTTGGAGTTGCAACTATCTATAAAGCATTTAAATAACTAATATTGATATTGAATATCTTAACCTAGACCATGAAAAAAGTATTGTTTTTTTTACCGGTTTTACTATGCAATTGCCATACGTTATTCGCTCAGTTTAACGAACACCCCATTCTCAACCTAGAAAATGAAGATAAAAAACGTATAAATTGGGGATATTTTTTAGGGTTCAATCAATACGATTTTAAATTTGACTATAAAGAGTATGATCCAGCTCAAAATAAAACCGATGTCTTGGTTGCCAAAAACATAGGTTTTAATGTAGGGCTCATTGGAGAACTTCGTATTAATGATTATTTTGATTTACGGTTGGAACCCGGACTATATTATACCCAA
The DNA here is from genome assembly GCF_037029175.1 of Galbibacter sp. PAP.153. NCBI lineage: Bacteria > Pseudomonadati > Bacteroidota > Flavobacteriia > Flavobacteriales > Flavobacteriaceae > Galbibacter > Galbibacter sp. PAP.153. The sequence goes on from NZ_JAZEUN010000013.1 coordinate 116,029, forward strand.
CGCGATCTTGGGTTTCCCGGGTTTTCAGACGAACGTGATTTTTTAAGAGAAGTTAAATCTACATACATACATGTGCCTCTCTTGTTGAAAGTAAGTACCAAACGTCTTGGGAATTTTAAACCCTATATAGTTGGCGGGGTTTCAACCTCTCTCAATTTAAGCAGTAGCCAAGATAGTGCCGAAGACAACGAAACCGGAACATTCCGTATGAAAAAGACCACCTATTATTATGAGATAGGTTTTGGAATCGATTTTTACCTGTATTATTTTAAATTTTCACCTTCCATTAGAGGTGTATTTGCCCTCACAGATGAATTAATTCCGGACAATGACCCCAATAGTCCTTGGACATCCAACATTGATGGCATGTATTCAAGAGGTGTTTTTATTAATTTTACTTTTGAATAGTTATTGATTGCCGGATAATTAATTAATAAGAAAACGGGACCTTCCCTTATTAACTCCTTAAACTGTTAAATCACCTTCGCTTAAACTCGCTCAGTAAAATTGCCGTTGCCGTAGCTACGTTTAAACTTTCGGTTGCCTGAAGCTTTCCAAAACGGGGAATACTTACCTGTTTGCTTACTAAAGAAAGTATCGAAGGAGAAATACCATTTGCTTCATTGCCCATTATCAGGATTGCATTGTTCCCCACTTCGGTTTTATAAATATTCATTCCCTCCATGGTGGCACAAAAAACAGGTTTTTGTGTCTCTTTTAAATAATGTTCCAGGTCTAAATAAATTATGTTTACCCTTGTTAGCGACCCCATTGAAGCTTGAATTACCTTTGGGTTATAGCAATCTACAGTATTGGCGCTGCATATCAGGTTTTCTATACCAAACCAATCACACATCCTAATAATGGTGCCCAGGTTCCCGGGATCCCGCACATCGTCTAATGCAACTACCAAGCCTTCATGATCTGGGCATGGATTGGTTTCCTTTATATAAAAAACGGCCAATGTATTGCTTGGCGTTTTCAAAGCACTAAGCTTCTTCAATTCATCTTTGGTAATCTGCTCCACGGCAAAATCATCATCAAAAAGACCCTTTTCTGTTGCAAAAATTTTGTGCAGCTTAAAATTAGAATTCAAAAATTCATTAATTACCTTTATCCCCTCAGCAATAAAAAGGCCATGCTTAATACGATACTTTTTTTGTTGTAGGCTCGTTATAAGTTTTATTTCGCTTTTGCTAACCATCCAAATAATGTATTTTTGACGTTAAATTTAATTAATTGCCCGCTTGAGAGATTTTTTTGTAAAAATAACAGTATTATTTATTGTAATACTATTTATAAGCTCATGTAATGCCGTAAAAAGGGTAAAAGATGATCAATATTTACTTTCCAAGAACAATATCCTTGTAAATGGCGAAAAAATAAAAGACGAAGAAGTTGCAGGATTGCTTTCGCAAAGACCCAATAATATGGGGCGGTTGGCACTGTACAACCTTGCCAGGGAAAACCCGGATTCTTTTTATGTTGCAAAACTGGACACCGCTTTAAAAGATATCAATCTATTCGAAAGGATTATATCCAAAAAACAACTGGTGCAGGTTGCCGATTATAAAATAAATTTTAACAACTGGTTGATGAAAACCGGTGAAGCCCCCGTAATTATAGATGAGAACAAGACTAAAAAATCGGCAGAAAGGCTAGAGCTCTATTACGACACAAAGGGGTATTTTAATAATATAGTAGAATATGAGGTGGACACAACGGGCCAAAAAGAAAAAAGGGCAGTTGTTAACTATCGCCTTAAAACCGGGCCCGCATATTATATAGACAGTATTTCCACGGCTATCCCATCCAAAGACCTGGATTCTATTTACGAACGATACAAACGTTTTTCCAGGATACGGCCGGGACAACGTTTTGACCTGGACAATTTTCAAGCAGAAAAAGAACGCTTAACCACTATTTTTTCGAATAATGGTATTTATAAATTTCAGCCCAATTCCATTAGTTTCGATATTCAACGGGATACTACGCTGGGAAAAGATCAAAAAATGCCCGTTCAGGTAGACATCGACAACGTTCCCGAGCGCGACGGGGATTCTTTGGATGAAGTGGCCTATAAAGTGCATCACATAAAAAATGTAAATATTTTTGCCGACTATTCTTTTAACGATGACATATCTAGCCTGCAATCCATTCAATATGATGGATACAATATCTATTTTAAGGACAAGTTAAAATACAGGCCAAAAGCCTTGACCGATGCCATTGCCATTCTACCGGGGAATGTTTATAAAGATTCCGAGAGGTCGCTTACGGCCAGACAGATAAGCAATTTAAAGGTTTTTAAGTACCCAAATATAAATTATGTATATGTAGATAGTACCGACAATCAATTAAACACAAATATTTATTTAGCGCCAAGGCCGCGGTTCTCGCTTAGTTTTAGTTCGGACGTTGTACATTCCAATATTCAAGACATTGGTATTTCTCCAAGTATCTCACTAATTAGCCGAAATATTTTTAGGGGCGCAGAAACATTGGACATTGCTTTTAGGGGAACCTTCGGTTCTTCGTCCGATTTTGATGGACAGGACAGCGGTTTTTTTAATATTGCAGAGTTTGGTGCAGATGTCGGGCTTAACTTTCCACGGATATTCTTTCCGTTCAATACCGATAAATACATACCAAAATCCATGGCTCCGGAAACCCGCTTTTCGGTAGGTGCCACGTTGCAAAAAAATATTGGTCTGGACAAGCAGACCTTAAACGGGATCCTGCGTTACAAATGGAACCCCAACACCAAACGCAAAAACTTTCTGGAATTAATTAATGTTCAATATGTTAAAAACCTAAACACAGACCGTTATTACGATGTGTACGACAACAGTTATGAGGACTTAAATGACGTAGGGACCAAATATGCCGGTCAAGCAGACCCTGCTTATTATGACGAAAATGGCAATTTGATTATCCCCGAAGGTACAACCGGCTTTACAAACGATGTACTTGACGGAAACATAAGCACTTCCACAGACGACCGAAACGAAGTATCCCGGGTTGAAGATCAGCGGGAACGACTCACGGCCAATAATTTAATCTTTGCCAGCAACTACACCTACTTTATTAATAACCGCAGGAATTTTAACGACAATAATTTTTTTCAATTTAGAGGTAAAATAGAATTTGCCGGAAACTTGTTATCGGCAATGGCGCCTATTCTAAATTTCGACAAAAACGAAAACGGCGACAACCTTATTTTTGGGGTACAATATTCTCAATATGTAAAAACCGAGCTCGATTATATCAAATATTGGCGGTTATCCAGAAGTAACGTACTTGCGTTCCGGAGTTTTGTAGGAATGGCCATTCCTTATGGAAATGCGGACAACATACCGTTTATACGAAGCTATTTTGCCGGGGGCTCAAACGACAACAGGGCATGGCAACCATACTCATTGGGGCCGGGAAGGACCGACAACATTAACGATTTTAATGAAGCAAACCTAAAATTGGCCTTCAATTTGGAATATCGGTTTAATTTAATCGGGGATTTTAAAGGCGCCTTATTTGCCGATGCGGGCAACATATGGAACTTTCTTGACGACGTAGACGATGAAGCCGCAGTTTTTGAAGGCATTAGTTCATTAAGCGAAATAGCACTGGGGACCGGTTTTGGTATCAGGTACGATTTTAACTTCTTTGTTTTACGCTTCGACATAGGTTTTAAAACTTACGACCCTTCTTATCAAAAAAGTAAAAGATGGTTTACCGACTATAATTTTGGCAATGCTGTATACAATATTGGTATTAATTATCCCTTTTAAGCCATCTAAATTTCTTATTTTTGCAAACGCATTACTAATAAAACAACTAAATATAAATTCGAAACTTAAATTTTATGAGTCATAACATTAAACCAGGTGTAGCCACAGGAGATGAAGTACAAAATATCTTTAACTATGCCAAAGAAAAGGGATTTGCACTTCCGGCTGTTAACGTAATTGGTAGCAGCAGCATTAATGCGGTACTTGAAACTGCTGCAACGTTAAACTCCCCCGTTATTATCCAGTTTTCTAATGGCGGCGCTCAGTTTAATGCAGGAAAAGGTTTATCCAACGAAGGACAACAATCGGCTGTGGCCGGAGCTGTGGCCGGAGCCAAACACGTACACGAATTGGCCGAGAAATATGGTGTTCCGGTAATTTTGCATACAGACCATTGCGCCCAAAAACTATTACCTTGGGTAGACGGTATGCTAGATGCCAGCGAAAAGCATTTTAAAGAAACAGGGAAGCCTTTGTTTAGCTCCCATATGATTGATTTATCTGAAGAGCCTATCGAAGAAAACATCGAAACCTGTAAAAAATATTTGGCCCGAATGCACAAAATGGGAATGACCCTGGAAATTGAACTGGGTATAACCGGAGGTGAAGAAGATGGCGTTGACAATACCGATGTAGACGATTCTAAACTATACACACAGCCAGAAGAGGTTGGCTATGCCTACGAAGAACTTTCCAAAGTATCACCCCGCTTTACCATTGCAGCAGCCTTTGGAAATGTTCACGGAGTGTACAAGCCTGGGAACGTAAAACTTACTCCTAAGATTTTAAAGAATTCTCAAGAATATATATCAGAAAAATACAATGTGCCACATAACAGCATCGACTTTGTATTTCACGGTGGTTCAGGATCTACCGTAGAAGAAATCAGGGAAGCTATTGGTTACGGAGTTATCAAAATGAACATCGATACAGACCTTCAATATGCATATTTAGAAGGAATTAGGGACTATATGGCCAATAAGGTCGATTATCTAGGGGCTCAAATTGGTAACCCCGAAGGACCGGATTCCCCAAATAAAAAACATTACGACCCAAGAGTTTGGGTACGGGAAGGCGAAAAAACCTTCATCACCAGACTTAAAAAGGCTTTTGAAGATTTAAACAACGTAAATACGTTATAATAAACTGATTGTGCATCCGGAAGTTCTTCTTCCGGATGTTTATTTTAATTATACGAAGAATATGGCTTGGTTCAAAAGAAAAGAAAAAGGTATACAAACCACTACCGAAGAAAAAAAAGACACCCCAAAAGGGTTGTGGTATAAGTCGCCTACCGGAAAAATAGTAGAAGCCGACGAGCTTGCTAAAAATTTTTATGTAAGTCCAGAGGACGATTACCATGTTAGGATTGGTAGTAAAGAGTATTTCTCTATCCTATTTGATGACAACAAGTTTAAAGAACTGGACCCAAACCTCGAATCTAAAGACCCTTTGAGCTTTGTTGACACCAAAAAATATTCAGACAGGCTTAAGCAGGCCCAAGAAAAAACAAATTTAAAAGATGCCGTAAGAACTGCCGTAGGTAAATCCAAAGGAAAGGATTTGGTTATAGCATGTATGGATTTTTCTTTTATAGGCGGATCCATGGGAAGTGTTGTTGGAGAAAAAATTGCCCGCGCCATTGATTATTCCATTAAAAAGAAAACTCCTTTCTTAATGATTTCAAAATCAGGGGGAGCCCGTATGATGGAAGCAGCATTATCATTAATGCAGTTAGCAAAAACTTCGGCCAAATTAGCCCAACTTTCAGATTTGGGAATCCCATATATTTCATTATGTACCGATCCAACCACCGGTGGAACAACAGCATCATATGCTATGTTGGGGGACATTAATATTGCCGAGCCAGGTGCTTTAATCGGTTTTGCGGGGCCACGTGTAGTTAAAGAGGCTACCGGAAAAGACTTGCCCGAAGATTTTCAAACTTCAGAGTTTTTATTGGAGCATGGCTTTTTAGATTTTATCACCCACAGAAAAGACCTAAAAAACAAGATAAATCAGTACATAGACCTTATACAGAACAAACCTATAAGGGTTTAAAAGCTTTATACAACCCACAAAAAAATCCGTAAAACAATTGCTTTACGGATTTTTTATTTTCTTCACTCTTTGTTCGCTCAAAAAGAGCTGTTTTATTATTACTATTTCTTCTCCAAGGTTATCTCTACGGTTTCGCCATCGGTCCCCGTAAACATCGCCTTGTCATCACAAGTTCCATCGCCGTAATCAAGTTGGGCCGTTGCATCGTCTTTACTAAAATCAATAACACCGCTCACCAAATGGTCGCAGGACAATTCGGCTCTTAAAGGTGTGCTAATATCACTAGTAAACACAACTCCTTCCCTATTTGTAACAGAGGCGTTTCCCGTAATTAAAAAAGCACTGTCTCCCCAGGTACCGTTATCAAAACCTTTTACCCATTCCCTGGTTTTTTCAGAAGAAACCGCCATGGAAGTATCGTCTTCCCATGTCAAAGTAATATCTGTAACAACAGAAGACGTTGGGTTTTCTTCCTGAGAGAAAGTATGCTGATACGTTTTCATACCATTCACGGTAACAGAGTCTACCGTAAAGTTTTCAAAAGTAACCTCGGAGGTTCTGGTATGCGAAGTCGAATCGGTTTCCTTAAGATAACTTAGCGTTAACATTCCGCCAAGCATTTTGCCATCCGGCATTTCGCAACCTTCGCCAAAATCGAGCGTTGTAATAAAACTGTCGCTAGTGGCTTCAGTACTTATGGTATAGCAATCGGGCAACCATCCCTTCGATGCTAGCGCATCACTTTTAGCGGATGTATCGCCTAAATCGGCCACGACCATAAAATCAACCACGTTGTCTATATCACCTGAAACATCTTCGGCCTCCATAGAAGTTTGCACTTCAGCAGGAGTAATTGCTTCCGGAGAAGAACCATCAGGGTTACCATTGGAATCATCATCATTACAAGAAATAATCAATGTAGTAGGCAGTAGGATCATTAATGCATTTCTAAAAAAAGATTTCATAAGGCAAAAATTAAAATTAATACTAAATTTGGTTTCTATTTCTATTGAAATATTTACACTACAAAAACGAACAGAAATTAAAATTATTGCTATCTTTGCGCCCAATGATAGAGAGCCTATCAAATACATAAGAATCATTTAAATAAATATTGGCATGTATTTAGCTAAAGAAGTAAAGGCAGACATATTTAAAAAATATAGCGGTGACGAAAAAAACACCGGGTCTGCAGAAGGACAAATTGCTTTGTTCACCCACAGAATTAACCACTTAACAGGACACTTGAAAAAGAATCGTAAAGATTTTAACACAGAGCGTTCATTGGTTAGGTTAGTAGGTAAAAGAAGAAGCCTACTTGATTATTTGAAGAAAAAAGATATTGAAAGATATCGTGCAATCGTCAAAGAATTAGGATTAAGAAAGTAAGATATAAGGGGGCAATTCGCCCCCTTTATTATTTTTCTGGACTTTATATGTATAAATAAACACTTTCTCTTTAATTGAAAAATAGTTTATTACCATACTATAAAAGCTAAAAATCACTACTTTAGCAGTAATAAATTATAACACAACACGTACGCATAAAGCATACAAAAAAGCTTAAATTTAATAGTTTTTCATTGGGTAACAACAACTACAACAACACAACTACTCCGTTGAAAAACACGGAACCCATTGTTTAACAACCTGCTTTGCGCAGGACAATTAAAAAACTATATGATTCCTGAAGTAAAACAAGAAATTATTGATTTAGGGGATGGAAGGACCATTTCTCTAGAAACGGGAAAATTAGCAAAACAAGCAGATGGATCTGTTGTAGTAAAAATGGGAGATGCCATGCTATTAGCTACAGTGGTATCTGCAAGAAGTGCCAATCCCGGTATTGACTTTTTACCATTAACCGTAGACTACAGAGAAAAATTTGCCGCAGCCGGGCGTTTTCCCGGAGGCTTCTTTAAGCGGGAGGCTAGACCGAGCGACAGCGAAGTATTGACCATGCGTTTGGTAGACCGCGTATTAAGACCCCTTTTTCCAAAAGACTACCACGCAGAAACACAGGTAATGATCCAGTTAATGTCTCATGACGAAAATGTAATGCCCGATGCATTGGCAGGCCTTGCAGCATCTACATGCATACAATTGTCGGACATTCCTTTTGAATATCCTATTTCTGAAGTAAGAGTTGCCAGAGTTGATGGAGAGTTCATCATCAACCCGAGCAAACAGCAACTGGAAAAAGCCGATATTGACATGATGGTTGGTGCTTCAGAAGATTCTGTGGCCATGGTAGAAGGTGAAATGCACGAAGTTTCTGAAAAAGAAATGGCCGATGCCATAAAATTTGCCCATGAAGCCATTAAAACACAATGTGAGGCACAAAAAAGGTTAGTAGAAAAAGTAGGTAAAAAAGAAACCCGCGAATACGAGTCTGAACTCGAAGATGAAGCCTTGGCAACCAAAATACAGGAGTTTGCGTACAGCAAATGTTATGCCGTAGCAAAAGAGGATACTTCTAAACAAGAAAGAGGCGAAAAATTTGCCGTTATAAAAGAAGAAATAGAAGCTTGGTATACCGAAGAAGAGCTGGAAGAAGTTGGCGAACTTATTGGTAAATATTTCAGTAAGGCACAAAAAGAAGCCGTTAGAAATCTTATTCTGGAAGAAAACATCCGTTTGGACGGTAGAAAAACAACCGATATCCGCCCAATTTGGTGCGAAGTTAATTATTTACCATCAACCCATGGATCTTCTATTTTTACCAGAGGCGAGACACAAGCCTTGGCAACAGTTACCTTAGGCACTTCCAAACAGGCCAATGTAATCGATCTGCCTACAGAACAATCTGAAGAAAAATTCTATTTACATTATAACTTCCCTCCATTTTCAACCGGAGAAGCACGACCATTAAGAGGAACATCCCGTAGGGAAGTCGGCCATGGAAACCTTGCACAAAGAGCTTTAAAGAACATGATTCCTGCTGATTGCCCCTACACTGTAAGGGTTGTTTCGGAAGTATTAGAATCAAACGGATCTTCCTCTATGGCTACCGTTTGTTCCGGGACAATGGCATTAATGGATGCAGGTGTTCAGCTTAAAAAACCAGTATCGGGTATCGCAATGGGCCTTATTACCGATGGTGAAAAGTATGCTGTATTATCCGATATTTTAGGTGATGAAGATCATTTAGGTGATATGGATTTTAAAGTAACCGGTACGGCAGACGGAATTACAGCATGCCAAATGGATATTAAAATAAAAGGCCTTTCTTATGAAATTCTAGAGAAAGCACTAAACCAGGCCAAAGATGGTAGGTTACATATCTTGGAAAAACTTACAGACACTATTGCAGCTCCAAACCAAAGCGTGAAAGCACATGCCCCTAAAATGGTTACCGTTACCATTCCAGGAGATTTCATTGGCGCGCTTATTGGACCTGGCGGAAAAGTAATTCAAGAACTACAAAAAGCCACCAAAACCGAAATTGTTATCGAAGAGGTGGATGAACAAGGAGTTGTCGAGATTCTTGGTACTGACCAAGCGGGTATCGATGCAGTTTTAGCAAAAATAGAAGCAATTACCTTTAAGCCGGAAAAAGGAGAGACCTATGAAGTAAAAGTCATTAAAGTACTTGATTTTGGTGCTGTAGTAGAATATATCCAAGCTCCAGGCAATGAAGTATTGCTCCATATCTCCGAGCTTGCATGGGACCGTACGGACAATGTAACCGATGTAGTTAATCTAGGCGATGTGTTCGAAGTAAAATACTTTGGCATTGACCCTAAAACAAGAAAGGAAAAAGTTTCCAGAAAGGCACTCATACCAAAACCAGAAGGTTATAAAGAAAGAGTACCCCGCGAAAGGGATGGAAATCGTGATAACAGGTCAAGAGACCATAGAGGCGATAGAAAACCTCGAAGAAACTAAAGCATTTATTTAATTTTTTAAAGTGTGGGAAAGTCCGGTATTTCATCAAGCCGGACTTTTTTTATTCCAAAAAACCAGCAACACCTATTCTCGGGAGTTTTTTATGCCGTCCCCACCTCCAGCGTAGTCTGGCTTTCCTCTATTGCTCCTCGCCCCTGACGCTTCCGCCAGGCATGTAGCTGCGGCAATCCCTGGCCGTGAAATCCAGTACATTAAACAAAAAAGCATGCAACTATACGCTACATCCTAAAATAAAAAGTATAAAAAAAAACATTCATTTCTATCCAACGGAGTCCTGCCAAAAAATTAATTCGGGAGGTTTATCAAAGCTTTTATAATATCTAATCCGCAACACCCCCCTTCAGGCAAACACAAAATAATATTTTAAGCATTTATATGGAGTATTCTTCAGAACCCTCTAAACCATTATTTTTTTGCTGTGTAAACTAGCGATCACTATTGATATCCATGACTTAGATATTCCATGGTTTGGGCTTAAACAAACCATTCCTATCTTAAGGTCCAAATATCCAAGTAGCATATAAATTATAAAAAGGAGGGCC
>NZ_JAZEUN010000014.1:0-119897 GCF_037029175.1 Galbibacter sp. PAP.153
ACTCAGGTGATGCCATTTCAACCCAATTTTAGCTTTTCAAACCAGTAGCCAGTCATTTTTCAACAAAATCGCAAAGAAAAACGGTCAAGGAAATTGAATTCCAAGACCGTTTTGTTTTCATCGCTATCTTCAAAAAGGATATCTTTTTCAGTGCCCTCCATTGTAGACCGCCTTTTTCTTATTTACGTATGTTTATACTATTGTTGTTGAGCTGTGTATACGCGCTTAACTATTTTATTTTGGTCTTTGTCGTAATACTCGATAACAAAATTTGCATTACTATCAAAATAACCTATTCCGTTACCTTTTTCGGTTTCCACTATAAAATCATTGCTGGACGACTTATAACTGATAGCTTTTAAGGTATTGTCGTTGCCGCCAATAATAAAACCTTGATTGCTCGGCGAAAAATCGCACTCAACCCCTTCACAGGTAAAAGATGCGTTGTTGTCTAGCACCGTTTGCACATTTCCATCTATAATGGTTTCATGTTTTGTTATTTTTACCGGAGAAGCTACTCTTTCCTGATTAATTTTGTTTCTATCGGCTTCACTCAAATTAATGTTCTGCTCCTTGCGGACCACAACACTCTGTTGTGATTGTTCTTCTCCTTTGTTGTCTTTAACCGTTGTAGTTTTTGTTACCGTTTCTTCCAGTACATCTTTATTTTGCGCAAAGGCAAAAGAAGTTGCTAGAATTAATACTGTTGATAAGATTAAACTTTTCATGTCTTTTTTTGTTTTGATTATATACTATAATATACGTGTTTTATATTGCAAAGGATGTTAATACCCTCATAATGAATGATAAGTATTTGTTAAGCCTAGGGCGATTAAATGTAAATGAACAACAATATAATGTATTGATTATCAATTTTTTGATAATCATAAAATGATTTATGTATCAATGGAACCAAAAAAAGAAAAAATGCTCTCGCAACGCAAATGGTATAGCGCTGGCCTTACCGGTTTTGTTCCTTGTACAAGTTCTAATATTATCGATAATGCCCAGCGTAGATTCTTAAAACTATTGACTATATTTGCACTCGCAAATTTCAAAAACTCATTCATGAAAGCCGGAATTGTAGGATTGCCAAATGTTGGGAAATCAACTTTATTTAACTGCTTATCTAATGCCAAAGCGCAAAGTGCCAACTTTCCGTTTTGTACCATAGAGCCCAATTTAGGGGTGGTAAATGTACCGGACAGCCGGTTGGAAAAATTAGAGTCGTTTGTAAACCCAGAGCGGGTAATGCCCGCTACCGTAGAAATTGTGGACATTGCTGGATTGGTAAAAGGAGCCAGCAAAGGCGAGGGGCTTGGAAACCAGTTTTTGGGCAACATACGCGAATGCAACGCTATAATTCATGTGCTACGTTGTTTTGACAATGACAATATTGTGCATGTGGACGGCAATGTAAATCCTATTAGAGATAAAGAAACCATAGATATAGAGCTTCAGCTCAAAGATTTGGAAACAGTAGACAAACGTCTTGAAAAGGTAAACAGGGCCGCCAAAACAGGTGATAAAGATGCACAGAAGGAGCAAGCATTGCTTCAAAAATTTAAAACAGCCCTGGAAAGTGGTATTTCGGCACGTGCCGTTGATGTTAATGAAGACGAAGAGGAGTTTATGAAAAGCTTCCAGTTGCTTACCGCAAAACCAATTCTCTATGTATGCAATGTTGATGAAAGTGCGGCAAAGTCTGGAAACGCACATGTAGACAAGGTTAAAGATGCCATAAAAAATGAAAACGCCGAAGTAATTGTTTTGGCCGTTGCCACCGAGGCCGATATTGCCGAACTGGAAGATTATGAAGAACGACAATTATTTTTGGAGGACATAGGCCTTGACGAACCGGGCGCTTCAAAATTAATACGTGCTGCATATAAATTGCTTAACCTTCAAACATACTTTACCGCGGGAGTAAAAGAAGTTAGGGCTTGGACAATCCCCATTGGATCTACCGCACCACAGGCTGCGGGCGTAATACATACCGATTTTGAAAAGGGTTTTATCCGTGCAGAAGTTATCGGTTATGATGATTATGTAAACTACGGAAGTGAAGCCAAAGTAAAAGAAGCCGGTAAAATGCGTGTAGAAGGCAAAGAATATATTGTAAAGGACGGCGATGTAATGCATTTTAGGTTTAATGTATAAAACATCCAAAAAAGCACATAAAAGAGGTTTGAACTGTAGGTGCAGTTCAAGCCTCTTTTTTTAAGGCATCAACTCAAACCTATTTTAATCTATTGTTTTTTAATCGATTATGAGTTTTAAGCTGAATTGAATATTGTAGGATTATTTTTCGTTTACGGATAAAAAAAAGAAGAAATTATAATTTTACCAGTAATTTAATAGATCGCTTACCAAAAATTTATAAACCAATGATAAAAAACAAAAAGGGCTTTACGTGGATCGTCATTGCAATCGGCATTTTGGGCGTAATTCTTTTTTCGGCCAAAGCAGTAATGGTAAAATTGGCATATCAGTACAATGTAACTGCTGTTAATTTACTTATGTTCAGAATGTTGTTTTCGTTGCCGTTTTATGTGCTGGTTTTGCTCTTTACCAAAAAAAGCGAACAAAAACAGGGAAAAAAAGAATATCTCTGGCTTGTTGTTTTTGGAATAATAGGCTATTATCTGGCCAGTTATTTCGATTTTATCGGACTTCAATATATAAAAGCAAGCATAGAACGTATCATTTTGTTTATCTATCCAACGATAGTGGTCCTGTTATCGCGCATTTTTCTAAAAAGACCCATCACCAAAGTCCAGTTAATGGCCATATTGCTTACTTATTTTGGGGTTGTGGTTTCTTTTTGGGACGAATTGGGCATAGAAGGCTCGCAATTTTTATTAGGGGCTACGTTTATATTTTTAAGCGCATTAACATATGCATCTTATTTAACCGGAAGCGATTGGCTGATCCCAAAATTCGGGGTAACCCGCTTTACCTCGTATGCCATGATAATATCTTGCGGTGCCGTGGTTTTGCACTACCTTATTTTTGAGCATACAACTTTATTGGGTTACAACGCAAACGTATATTGGCTGGGGTTGGGGATGGCCTTGCTCTCCACGGTTATCCCTTCGTATTTGGTATCGTACTGCATAAAGGAAATAGGAGCTTCAAATTTTGCGATTTTAGGTGGATTGGGACCCATTTCTACCATAATTTTGGCTTCCATATTTTTGGGCGAACATTTAACAATGCTTCAATTGGGAGGGACATTATTGGTAATTGTAGGAATAATAGCCATATCATTAAACAAATCAACTTACAAAAAGTCAGGTTCTTAACAATTTCAGTAAAAAGCTTGTTAATTACTTTAGCAGTAAGGGGTTTCATATTAAACGATGAAACATTATATTAGCAACGAAACCCATTTCTAATATTTTTATGTCAGAAACTACTAAGTATACAGAAGATAATATACGTTCGTTGGATTGGAAGGAGCATATCCGTATGCGACCTGGGATGTACATTGGGAAATTGGGCGACGGTTCTTCTGCAGACGATGGTATTTATATCCTGATAAAAGAGGTGCTCGACAACTGTATAGACGAATTTGTCATGGGGGCCGGCAAAACCATTGAAGTTTCCATTCAGGGAAACAAAGTGATTATAAGGGATTACGGTCGGGGCATCCCGCTGGGGAAAGTAGTGGATGTAGTGTCTAAAATGAATACCGGTGGTAAATACGACACGCGCGCCTTTAAAAAATCGGTGGGTTTAAATGGGGTCGGGACCAAAGCGGTAAATGCCTTATCTACCTATTTTAGGGTCGAGTCTAACCGCGACAACAAGTCCAAAGCCGCCGAATTCGAACAGGGAAACCTTGTAAACGAAGAAGAACTGGATGAAACCAGTAGGAGGAGGGGTACCAAAGTTTCTTTTGTGCCCGACGAGAGCATTTTTAAAAACTATAAATTCCGCAATGAATACATCGAGAAAATGGTACGTAATTACGTATACCTCAATCCGGGGTTAACCATTGTATTCAACGGGGAAAAGTTTTATTCGGAAAACGGATTAAAAGATTTATTGGAAGATACCACCAATAAAGACGATATGCTTTACCCCATTATCCATTTAAGGGGAAACGACATAGAAGTGGCCTTAACGCATAGTAGGACTCAATACAGCGAGGAGTACCATTCGTTTGTTAATGGACAAAACACCACGCAAGGGGGAACGCACTTGGCAGCTTTCCGGGAGGCTATTGTAAAGACATTGCGCGATTATTACGGAAAAAATTACGATGCTTCCGATATCAGAAAATCAATTATAGGGGCTATTTCCATTAAAGTAATGGAGCCTGTTTTTGAAAGCCAGACCAAAACAAAACTGGGCTCGACCGATATGGGCGGTGACCTGCCAACGGTAAGAACCTACATAAACGATTTTATTGGCACGCAACTGGATAATTTTTTACATAAAAATCCAGAAGTTGCTGATAAGGTACAACGAAAAATATTGGCTGCGGAGCGCGAGCGAAAAGAACTTTCCGGTATTAGGAAACTGGCCAAGGAACGGGCTAAAAAAGCAAGCCTGCACAATAAAAAACTCAGGGATTGCCGGGTTCATTTGGGAGATACCAAAAATGAACGCGCCCTGGAAACAACCCTGTTCATTACCGAGGGGGACTCTGCTTCGGGTTCCATTACAAAATCCAGGGATGTCAATACACAAGCCGTATTTAGTTTACGCGGAAAACCGTTGAATACCTACGGAATGTCCAAAAAAATTGTGTATGAAAATGAAGAGTTCAATCTTCTCCAAGCAGCTTTGAACATAGAAGAATCCATGGAGGACCTGCGGTACAACAACATTGTAATTGCTACCGATGCCGATGTTGACGGGATGCACATACGTTTGTTGTTAATTACCTTTTTCTTGCAGTTTTTTCCAGAATTGATAAAAGAAGGACATTTATACATACTCCAAACTCCGCTTTTTAGAGTGCGAAACAAAAAAGAAACTATTTATTGCTATAGCGAGGATGAAAGAAAAGCGGCCATTGAAAAGCTAAAGGGGAAACCCGAAATAACCCGATTTAAGGGGCTGGGTGAAATATCTCCGGATGAGTTCAAGCATTTTATCGGCGATGATATCCGTTTGGACCCCGTAATGCTGGACAAAGCCATGTCCATAGAAAGCCTATTGGAATTTTACATGGGCAAGAACACCCCTGACCGGCAAAAATTTATCATAAATAATCTTCGAGTAGAACTTGATGTAGTTGAAGATTAAGTATTAAAAATCAATAGTTCATAAAATAAAACAAAGAACCTGCTAATTTTGTATGGAAGAAAATACAGAACTCAATCCGGAAGAAAATAACAATCAGGAAACAATAACGCGTGTAGGCGGAATGTACCAAGACTGGTTTCTGGATTATGCATCATATGTAATTTTAGAGCGTGCAGTACCCGCCATAGAAGATGGTTTTAAACCGGTACAGCGCAGAATTATGCATTCTTTGAAAGAACTGGACGATGGCCGTTACAACAAAGTGGCCAATATTGTCGGGCATACCATGCAGTACCACCCGCATGGCGATGCCAGTATTGGGGACGCCATGGTACAGATCGGCCAAAAAGACCTGTTAATAGACACCCAAGGAAACTGGGGCAACATATTAACCGGCGATAGCGCCGCAGCACCGCGATATATTGAAGCCCGTATTTCTAAATTTGGGCTCGAAGTAGTTTATAGCCCAAAAATTACGGAATGGCAACTTAGCTACGACGGAAGAAAAAAAGAACCCATCAACCTTCCGGTAAAATTCCCGCTTTTATTGGCCCAGGGCGCAGAAGGAATTGCTGTTGGGCTCTCCACAAAAATCCTGCCGCACAACTTTGTAGAACTTATAGACGCCTCCATTAAGCACTTAAAAGGAAAACGCTTTACTATTTACCCAGATTTCCCAACGGCCGGCATTATGGACGTTACCAATTATAACGACGGGAATAGGGGCGGAAAAGTACGTGTTCGCGCCAAAATCTCTCAATACGATAAAAACACGCTTGTAATCAACGAGATTCCATTTGGCACCAATACTTCCAGTCTGATAGATTCCATTTTAAAAGCAAACGACAAAGGGAAGATTAAAATAAAGAAAATTGAAGACAACACTGCTGCCGAAGTAGAAATTCTAGTGCATTTGCCATCGGGGATCTCCCCCGATAAAACCATTGATGCACTTTATGCCTTTACGGCCTGCGAAACATCAATTTCTCCATTGGCATGTGTAATTGAAGATAACAAGCCCTTGTTTATCGGGGTGAGCGAAATGCTAAGGCGCTCTACCGACAATACGGTACAATTACTAAAACAGGAGCTTGAAATTCAATTAAACGAGTTAGAAGAACAATGGCATTTTGCATCACTGGAACGTATCTTTATCGAGAACAGGATTTACCGCGATATCGAAGAAGAGGAAACATGGGAAGGGGTCATCAGTGCTATCGATAACGGCTTAAAACCTCATATAAAACATTTAAAAAGACCCGTAACGGAAGAAGATATTGTTAGGCTGACCGAAATAAGGATCAAGCGTATTTCTAAATTTGATATCGATAAAGCCCAGCAAAAAATTGACGCCCTTGAAGAAGATATTGCAAAGGTGAAGCATCATTTGGGACATCTTATTGATTTTGCAATTGATTATTTCACTCATCTGAAAAAAACTTACGGTGAAGGACGGGAGCGTAAAACAGAAATAAGGATTTTCGACGATATTGAAGCGTCAAAGGTTGTTATAAGAAACACAAAACTCTACGTAAACCGAAAAGAAGGCTTTATTGGCACTTCCCTAAAACGGGACGAATATGTTTGCGATTGCAGCGATATAGACGACATTATTGTATTTACCGCTACCGGGATCATGATGGTAACCAAGGTAGACACCAAAACGTTTATCGGGAAAGACATTATCCATGTTGCCGTGTTCAAGAAAAAAGACAAGCGCACCATTTACAACATGATCTACAAAGATGGTAAAGGTGGCGCTACTTATATTAAACGTTTTTATGTGTCGAGCACTACCCGCGACAAGGAATACGACCTAACAAATGGCAAGTCGGGTTCTTATGTGCATTACTTTTCGGCTAACCCGAACGGCGAAGCAGAAGTTGTTACCGTTTTCTTGCGTCAGGTAGGAAGCATTAAAAAATTAAAATGGGATGTGGATTTTGCCGATATTATGATAAAAGGACGAAACTCCAAAGGTAATATCGTAAGCAAATATGCCGTTAAACGCATCGAGCTTAAAGAAAAAGGGGTTTCTACCTTAAAACCGCGCAAAATATGGTACGACGAAACCGTGCAAAGGCTAAATGTAGATGGGCGAGGCGACCTTTTAGGGGCGTTTAAAGGAGAAGATAAATTGCTTATAATCACCCAAAATGGAATAGCAAAAACGGTGACCCCGGAATTAACCATGCATTTTGAAAGCAATATGATTGTTTTGGAAAAATGGAACCCTAAAAAGCCTGTCTCGGCCATTTATTACAACGGCGAAAAAGAATTGTTTTACGTAAAACGGTTTTTAATTGAAAACGAAGGGAGGGAAGAATCTTTTATATCGGAACACCCAGACTCTCAATTGGAGATTGTCTCTACAGATTGGAGGCCCGTGGTTGATGTGGAATTTACCAAGGAAAGAGGTAAAGAGCGTAAACCAAACATGGAAGTTAATATTGAAGAATTTATTTCAATAAAAGGTATTAATGCTATTGGAAATCAGTTAACTAAAGAAAAAATAAACCAAATAAACATTCTAGATTCATTACCATTTGAAGAACCCGAAGAAGTCGAGCCAAAAGATATGGAAGTAAATGATGAAGAAAACGTTAGTGCCGAAAACGACAATGAAAATAACGCTTCAAAAAAAGGGGACGATGGCCCAACATTATTTGATTAATCGTCGGTTCTTTTTTTATTTTTTTCAATTTTTGTGTCGACATACCCAAAAACTACATTTATAAGCACCACCAAGATTGTCATGAGGGCAAGTTCCACATAAAGTCCCGCGGCCGCCAAGCAACCGGCAGCAGCACTGCACCATATGGTGGCGGCAGTTGTAAGCCCTTTTATTTTATCTTCTTTTTGAAGTATCACGCCAGCACCCAAAAAGCCAATCCCGACAATTACCTGGCTTAATACCCTGGTAATATCCACCCCGAACTGATGCTCGTACTGCAAGGAAATAATTACAAAAGTACAGGCGCCAATGGCCACCAAAGTATTTGTTTTTAAACCGGCACTTTTTCCTTTGTACTCCCTTTCCAAACCAATAAGCAGCCCCGATATAGTGGCGGCTGTTGTTTTAAGGATAAAATTGGGTGCATTTATGCTCTCCGTTATCAATTCAATACCAATCATACTTAAAAATATGAAAATTCTTAATATTCATATCTTTAAATACGCACAAAATTGTTTTTATGAAGAAATTACCTAGGTCTGTGAAGGCTATTAAAGGTCGTTAATTTTGGTAGCAGTACCTTTTTGTTTGTTTTTTTTATCCCCAACGGCAGAATACTCAAAAAGATAGGTATTCTTATTGGTCGTAAGGATTTTCATGTGTATCGCCTTGGCATCGTTTCTCGATTTTGGATTTATTTTTTTCACAATAAACTCGCAATCGTTGATCCACCGCACTGTGTTGGAGTCTATTTCGCTTTCATAATAATCCACTTCAATAGAATCGTTTCTAACAAACCTGCTTGTTTTTTCTTCGCCGTTAATTTTATAGGTAAATTCGAATTCACCGGTTTTAAAATCGCTGCAATTTCTTTCGGTCTGGTAGCATGAAGAAAACATTAAAAAGCACAATAAAAACAATACAGGATACTTCATTTAATTTGAATTTTTATATTCTTCAAAGGTACCATTCTTATAAAAGACTACAATGCGGGCAATTTCATTTTTTTGCACAGGACCTGATATTGTATCAATCGGTGCTTCATTTGCGGATTGTTGGTTATCTATTTCAGTATTTTCGTCCTCAGTACCTGCAAACAAGTTTGATGCAGTGGACGAAACTCCCTTTTCTTCAACTTCAGCAGGAAAACTTCCTTTTCCGTTAAGGAGCCAGTAAAGCTCTACTTCTGGAAAATTATGAAGAATTCTCATGATAAAATCCAAACTAGGATTGTTCCTTCCCGATAACAAATGTGAAATAGAGGAACGTTGCACCCCAATTTTATCTGCAAAAGCCGAAGCTGATAAATCGTAATAATCCAACACTTTTTCCAGCCGTTCTATAAAATCTTCCTTGTTTACCATTGTAAACCACGTTTTGATAGTAGTGAATGTTACAAATGTAAACATTATAGCTGAGTTATCCAATAATTAATGCAATATTAGTCTATTTATACTCAATTTTATATTTAGATAGTTACATTTAAGTAATTGAAATACAGTAAATTAAACTAACTATATAAAAATCATGAAATGTACATGTTAATCCGTATACAAATGGAAACAAATTGCCATTGAAATGATATAAAAATAATTTACATTTGTTATTTTATGCAGTTTACATTTGTGAACTAATATAATTTTACATTTGTAAACCTTAAAAGTAGCTATGGATTTAATTACCTTTTACACAACAGCATATTCAACTTATAAAGAGACAAAAATTACCGGTAGATATCTTACCAAACAGGATATTGAACCTATTTTAAAAAAATATGAGGCGGCTTTTAAAATCTCGCATATTGGCAATTCTGTTTTACAAAAACCCATTCACACCATATATATAGGCAATGGTAAAAAAAGGATTTTAATGTGGTCGCAAATGCACGGAAACGAATCGACCACAACAAAAGCCGTGTTGGATTTGCTATACTTTATACAAAACAATGAAGCTTTTCGCACCTATATTATAAACAACTTTACCTTGTGCATTATCCCGATGCTCAATCCAGATGGAGCTGCTGCATATACACGGGTAAATAGCAATGAAGTGGACCTTAACAGGGATGCACAAAACTTGTCGCAACCCGAAAGCAGGCTTTTGCGCAACGTTTTTAATGAGTTCAAGCCTCATTTCTGCTTTAATCTGCACGATCAGCGTACCATATTTAGTGCAGGAAAATCTAGGCACCCGGCAACGGTTTCTTTTTTAACGCCTGCTGAAGACAAAGAAAGAAAGGTTACCGCCAACAGAAAGAAAAGTATGGAAGTCATTGCAGCCATTGATAAAATGTTGCAAAAATTTATTCCAAAACAAGTAGGAAGGTACGACGACGGTTTTAACCTTAATTGCGTGGGGGATACGTTTCAATCGATGGGTGTTCCAACCATTTTATTTGAATCTGGCCATTTCCCAGACGATTACGAACGGGAAGAAACCCGAAAATACATAGCATATGCATTGGTTGCAGCTATTAATTATATTGGTGAAACCGAAATAACCGGCAAAAAATATCATGGTTATTTTGAAATCCCTGAAAACGATAAGCTGTTTTATGATGTTATTTTAAGGAAATTTCCTGTCAAAACTAAAAATGGTATTGAATATAATGACATAGCAGTGTTCTTTAAGGAAACATTATTAAATGATAAAATAGAGTTTATCCCTTCTGTGGAGCATATAGAGCCACATTTACACTTTTATGGGCATAAGGAATTAACTATGAGTAAAATAGAAGTAGCGCCTATTGAAATTGACAGGTTAAACAATAGTTATTTAACAGAATTTTTAAAGAAAATTTAAAGAAATTAAGGTTTTGTTAAAAAAATATTCAGCAAACGATTATGGATTATTCAATTTTTTTTATTTTTTTTGCTTATTCTTTAAAGATAATAAAATAACTATGGCGAAATTTAAATTAGACGAGGTAGACCATCAAATTCTTGACATGTTGATTGAAAATACCCGAACCCCCTTTACGGATATTGCAAAAAAACTTTTGATATCGGCGGGTACAGTTCATGTTAGGGTGAAGAAAATGGAGGATGCCGGCATTATTAAAGGCTCCTCACTAACTCTTGATTATGTTAAATTAGGGTATTCTTTTATAGCATATGTTGGAATTTTCTTAGAGAAAACACATCAGACCAAGTTTGTTTTAGAACGGCTAAACCAAATTCCTTACATAACAGTGGCGCATATTACCACAGGGAAATTCAATATTTTCTGTAAAATAAGGGCAAAAGATACAAAACATGCCAAAGAGATAATTTTCAAGGTAGACGATATTGACGGTGTATCCCGAACAGAGACCATGATTTCATTGGAAGAAAGTATCAATGATAAACGTAGGTTAATGCACACTATTTTTAACGATTTGTAAAATATCTGTTTAAAATCTATAATCAAGCCCTCTCAATACTTATTTTGAGAGGGTTTTTTGTACTTTTACGTGAAACCAAAATATTACAAAAATAGTATATGCTAAGAAAACCGAAAATAGACCGATTTAATGAAAGTGTATTATCCAGATATCAAATTTACAACAGTATTTTCATCACCCTCCCATTTGATGAAATAACAAATACTGGGGTTTTGTTGCCGTTATTTTCTGAAACATGTGAAAAAGGCTATGAGGAAAACAAAAACCCTTCAGAAATTGTAAGTCGTTTTTTTGATAAATATTACGAAAAGCCTTCGGATGCTGATAAATTCGACCTCCTTTTTAGGTTTATTCAATACATAGAACGACAGGTTGTATTATTTGATGCCATTGAAGACGCAACCTTTCCGGTGGTAAACAATATGGATGGCAGGGGAACCCTGCGAAATGTAAAAGAAGAAGCCGAGGCCAAAAACAAAATGGGCGAGTTAAAGTCGTACTTAAAACATTTTAAAGTACGTCCCGTTTTAACGGCACACCCTACTCAATTTTACCCGGGTTCTGTTTTGGGAATTATAACCGATCTGGCCGAAGCCATTCGCAACAACGACCTTAATTACATAAAAAAATTACTGGCGCAGCTGGGGAAAACTCCTTTCTTTAAAAAGGAAAAACCAACCCCTTTTGATGAAGCCGTTAGTTTAATCTGGTATTTAGAACATGTGTTCTACCAATCTTCAAGCCAGATATTTAATTATATACAAAACAATATTTTTAGCGATGAAGAACTCAACAACCAAGTACTAAACTTAGGTTTTTGGCCAGGTGGCGACAGGGACGGGAACCCGTTTGTAACAACAGACATTACCCTGAAAGTTGCCGACAGGCTCCGTAGTACCGTTCTAAAAAATTACTACAGGGACGTAAGAAGGCTCCGCAGGAGGATTACTTTTGAGTTTGTGGACAAACTTATAACAGATCTGGAGTCTAAACTGTACGAAAATATCTTTTTAGAGAGTGGCAGAACTACCATTTCTGCGGAAGAAACCATGAATACCCTGCTCGAAATAAGGGAGATTCTTGTGGCCAAACACCAATCGTTGTTTGTAGAAGAAATTAACGACCTTATTAATAAAATGAAACTCTTTGGGTTCCATTTTGCAAGTTTGGACATACGTCAGGATTCCAGGGTACATCACAATGTATTATCCAACATAGTTAAAGAATCGCTTGAAATGGGGCTGGATATCTTCCCTAAAAACTACGAAAAGCTTTCGGAAGAACAGCAAATAAAAGCCCTTGGAAAAGTTGTTGGGAAAGTAAACCCGAGCCTTTTTAAGCACGAAATGAGCCGCGTTACGCTAGAATCCATTTATGCAATGAAAACCATTCAGCAAAATAATGGAGAGCTGGGCTGTAACCGCTACATTATAAGCAACAACGGAAGCGTTCTCAATGTTATGGAAGCATTTGCCATGATACGCATGTGCGATTGGGAACAGCCAACGGCAGATGTTATTCCATTGTTCGAAACCGTAGACGATTTAGAAGATGCCCATAATGTTATGGAGACCCTGTATACCAACAAATCGTATGCGGCACACTTAAAAAGACGCGGGAACAAACAGACCATTATGCTCGGTTTTTCCGATGGAACTAAAGATGGCGGTTATTTAATGGCCAATTGGAGTATTTACAGAGCCAAAGAAGCACTTACGGCAATTTCCCGTAAATATAATGTAAAAGTAGTGTTCTTTGATGGTAGGGGAGGCCCACCAGCACGTGGAGGCGGAAAAACACACCAGTTTTATGCTTCGTTGGGGCCAACTATTGAAAACGAAGAAGTACAATTAACCATTCAGGGCCAGACCATTAGTTCTAATTTTGGAACATTGGATTCCTGCCAGTACAATATGGAGCAACTTATAAGCTCTGGTATTGCCAACAACGTTTTTGCAGATGAAAAAGACAGATTGAGCGATGCAGACCGCGATACCATGAACCGTTTGGCCGAAATAAGTTACAAAGCTTATGTTGACTTTAAAAAGCATCCTAAGTTTTTACCTTATTTAGAGCGGATGAGCACCTTGAAATATTATGCCAAAACCAATATAGGAAGTAGGCCTTCCAAAAGAGGGAAGTCCGATAAGTTGGTCTTTTCCGATTTAAGGGCAATTCCATTTGTGGGAAGCTGGAGCCAATTAAAACAAAATGTACCCGGATTCTACGGTGTGGGCATTGCCATACAGGCATTTGTCGATAATAAGGAATTCGACAAAGTACAATCGTTATACAACAATTCGGCATTCTTCAGGACCCTTTTGGAGAACAGTATGATGAGTTTAACCAAATCTTTCTTTAAGCTTACGGCCTATATGGAAAAAGACAAGGAGTTTGGTGCTTTCTGGAAAATTATCCATGAAGAATACGAGCGAAGCAAAAAAATGTTGCTCAAGGTAACCGGATATTCCGAACTGATGGAAGACACGCGTTCCATGCGGGCTTCTATTCAGGTAAGGGAGAAAATAGTATTACCTTTGCTTACCATTCAGCAGTTTGCGCTAAGGCAGATCCAAGAATTACAGGCATCCAAAAAAGAAGTAGACCCAGAATTGTTGGAAATATACGAACGCATGGTTACCCGCTCTTTGTTTGGTAACATTAACGCGAGTAGGAACTCGGCTTAAAAGCGTTTTTGACAAAGCTTGAATATTTTAAAAGCTGTTAAATATCTTTTGTGGATAATTTAACAGCTTTTTTCTTATATAAAAGATATATTTAAAATCAGATTGTCCGTAGTTCATTATACCAATACCGGGCAGGCAAACATTAATTATTCAGGGCTCATCTTGGTGGGCAAATTAAATTGTCTTTTTATGAAATTAAAAACGGGCTTTTCCATCATAAAAAAAACATTCAAGCATTGGTTGGACCTTGACCCCTTTGCAAAAAGTGCCATAATTGCCTATTATGCCTTGTTTTCCCTGCCTTCTTTATTACTGATTGTAATCTGGTTGAGCAGTATATTTTTTGGAAGGGAAGCCGTACAGGGCCATATTACTTCTGAATTTTCCGGTCTAATAGGCAGTGGTCCCGCTGAAGCAATAGAAAGCATGATTACCAGTGCCAGCATCAACAGCAATTCTACGCTGAATATTGTTATAAGTGCCAGTACGCTTCTTTTTGGTGCAACGGGCGTATTTTATCAACTTCAAAAAACCCTCAATATTATTTTTGAAGCAGCAGAAGACAATACCAATTTTAAAAAGATGGTGGTAGACAGGCTTATTTCTTTCGGTATGATTATGGCCATTGGTTTCCTACTGATAATTTCCTTGATAATATCGGCCGGCATTTCGGTATTGAACAACTACCTTAAAAATTATTATCCCGAAATAACTGTAGCATTGGTCTCCTTCTTCAATTTTATAATTTCCTTGACCATAATAACCGTTTTATTCGCAGCTGTATACAGGTTTTTGCCAAATAGGAGGGTACGTTGGAAAACCGCTTTTATTGGGGCCATTATAACAACATTGTTGTTTTTACTGGGAAAAACATTATTGGGGTACTATTTCGGGCAGACAGCCCCGGCCTCGGTATATGGTGGCGCAAGCTCTGTGGTGCTTATATTATTATGGGTATACTATACGGGATTGATATTTTTTATGGGGGCAGAATTTACCATGGTGTATTCCGAGCACCAAAAAAACAAAAAGAAACCTGTTCCGGCCGTAGGGCAAGAACAGGTATAATTTTTTTGACCGTTTTGAGTTAGAAATTCGGACTCAAATTGTATTTTTTATAAAATGCATTGAGCACTTCTACCACTTCATCTTCGGTATCTACGACTTTGACCAAATCGAGGTCTTTAGGGCTTACATTGTTGTTTGCCTCCAATAAAGTTGTTTTTACCCAGTCCATCAATCCGCCCCAAAAATCGCTTCCCACTAAAATTATAGGGAACATGGCTATTTTTTTGGTCTGTATAAGTGTAATGGCCTCAAAAAGTTCGTCCAAGGTACCAAAGCCACCGGGCATGACCACGAAGCCTTGAGAATACTTTACAAACATGACCTTCCGCACGAAAAAATAATCAAAGTCCAGATTTTTATCACTGTCAATATACGGGTTGTCGTGCTGTTCAAAAGGGAGTTCTATATTTAGCCCCACAGAAGTTCCCCCGGCAAGGTGTGCCCCTTTGTTTCCGGCTTCCATAATTCCCGGTCCGCCACCAGTAATAACGCCATAACCGGCTTCTACAATTTTCTTTGCTATATTTTCTGCTAGTTGATAATATGCATGATCGGGTTTTGTACGGGCCGATCCAAAGATAGATACACAGGGGCCAATCCGACTTAGTTTTTCATACCCGCTAACAAACTCGCCCATTATTTTAAATATGGCCCATGAGTCGTTTG
Organism: Galbibacter sp. PAP.153; assembly: GCF_037029175.1. Lineage (NCBI taxonomy): Bacteria > Pseudomonadati > Bacteroidota > Flavobacteriia > Flavobacteriales > Flavobacteriaceae > Galbibacter > Galbibacter sp. PAP.153. The sequence continues at coordinate 15,737 of NZ_JAZEUN010000014.1, forward strand.
TTTTAATCTCGTTCCAACCCTTGCTGTGTTGTTCTTTTCTCATATATCAAAATATTTTGTTTGTTCATTCTATTTTCCTGCATGTTTTGGGTGCAGGAACATTTTTAGCCTTCTTGCATACTATTGGCCATGAGCTCTTTCTTTAAATAGGTGGCCGTATAGCTTTTTTTGTTGTTGGCAATCTCTTCGGGTGTACCCGTTGCAATAACCTTTCCACCACTTTTACCGCCTTCGGGGCCAATATCAATAATATGGTCTACCATTTTTATTACATCCAGGTTATGCTCAATAATAAGTACCGTATTTCCTTTATCGGTAAGGGTGTTCAATACGCCCATTAATACGTTGATATCTTCAAAATGAAGCCCTGTTGTAGGCTCGTCCAAGATGTAAAAAGTATTTCCCGTATCTTTTTTGGATAGCTCGGTAGCCAATTTTACGCGTTGCGCCTCGCCTCCGGAAAGAGTAGTAGACTGTTGCCCAAGCGTAATGTAGCCCAAACCAACATCTTGCAATGTAGCCAATTTGCGGTGTATTTTAGGAATGTTCTCAAAGAAATTAACAGCCTCGTTAATTGTCATTTCCAGCACATCGGCAATAGATTTTCCTTTGTAGCGTATTTCAAGGGTCTCTCTGTTAAAGCGCTTTCCATTGCAAGTTTCGCAAGCCACGGTAACATCGGGTAAAAAATTCATTTCTATAACCCTAACGCCGGCACCTTGGCAGGTTTCGCAACGGCCGCCTTTTACGTTAAAGCTAAACCTTCCCGGCTTGTACCCGCGTATCATGGCTTCTGGGGTTTGCGTGAACAACGTGCGTATTTCACTGAATACGCCGGTGTATGTAGCCGGGTTGGACCGTGGCGTGCGGCCAATGGGCGATTGATTAATGTCTATAACCTTGTCTATATGCTCCAGCCCCTTAATGCTTTTGTATGGCATTGGCACTTTTACTGCATTAAAAAAATGTGCGTTTAAAATGGGGTAGAGCGTCTCGTTGATTAAAGTAGATTTGCCGCTTCCCGAGACCCCGGTAACACCAATCATTTTGCCAAGTGGAAACTCTACGTTTACCTTTTTTAGGTTATTGCCCGTACATCCTTTTAAAACAATGGATTTTTTGTTTCCCTTCCTACGTTTTTTGGGGACTTCAATTTCTTTTTTCCCGGTAATGTAATCTGCGGTAAGGGTATGGTATTGTTTCAATGCAGCCGGTGGGCCTTCTGAGATGATCTCGCCGCCCATTTTTCCCGCTTTCGGACCAATGTCTATTACATGGTCGGCTCGTTCTATCATATCCTTGTCGTGTTCTACCACGATAACGGAATTCCCGATATCCCTTAAAGATTCCAACGATTTAATCAACCGGTCGTTATCCCGTTGGTGGAGCCCAATGCTCGGTTCGTCCAAAATATACAAAACCCCTACCAGTTGAGAACCTATTTGCGTGGCCAGACGTATACGCTGTGCCTCGCCCCCCGATAAGGATTTAGAACTTCTGTTAAGCGACAGGTAATCCAGGCCAACATCCAGTAAAAAACTGATGCGAGCATTGATTTCCTTTAAAATTTCTTCGGCTATTTTTAATTGTTTTTCTGAAAGACTTTTTGGAAGCTCCTTAAAAAAAGTTGCCAGCTCTATCATGTCCAAAGAGGCCAGTTGAGCAATGTTTTTTTCGTTCACCTTAAAATAAAGCGATTCTTTCCGCAAACGGGTGCCGTTACAAGTTGGGCAATCTACCTTGTCCATATAGCCCTTTGCCCAACGGCGGATGGAACTGGAGCCACTTTCATCGAACTGATTTTTTATAAAGCTTATAATCCCTTCAAAATCTATTTTATAATCGCGGGTAATGCCCAGTGTTTTGGATTCTATCGAGAATTTTTCATTTCCACCGTGAAGAATGACTTCCATTGCTTCCTTTGGAATATCCTTAATGGCATCGGTCAATTTAAAATCAAACCGTTGGGCTATTACCTCCAGTTGCTTGAAAATCCATGACTTTTTATATTCTCCCAAAGGGGAGATCCCGCCCGATTTTATACTTGAATTTTCATTGGGAATAATTTTTTCCAGGTTTACTTCATAAATACGCCCTAAGCCACTGCATGTTGGGCACATGCCCTTGGGGGAGTTGAACGAAAACGTATTGGGCTCTGGGTTGGGGTACGAAATCCCCGACGTAGGACACATTAAATTCCGACTAAAAAAGCGTACATCGCCATTGTCATTATCGATCACCATTAAAACGTCGTCGCCGTGGTACATGGCGGTATTGATGGTCTCGCCCAAACGCTTGGCCGTATTTTCGCTATTGTCTACCTGTAGCCTGTCTATTACAATTTCAATATCGTGTGTTTTGTAACGGTCCAGTTTCATGCCTTTTTCCAGGTCCTTTATTTCGCCATCTACCCGAACCTTAACAAAGCCCTGTTTGGAAATTTGTTCAAACAGCTCCCTGTAATGCCCCTTTCTACTGCGTATTATGGGTGCCAAAACATTAATGCGCTTATCCTTAAAATCGGCAAGGATTAAATCTCGTATCTGTTCGTCGCTATAGCTCACCATTTTTTCTCCGGTGTTATAGCTATACGCATCGGCGGCGCGTGCAAACAACAATCTTAAAAAGTCGTAAATCTCGGTAATGGTGCCAACAGTAGACCGTGGCGACTTGGAAGTAGTTTTTTGCTCGATGGCAATAACAGGGGAGAGCCCGTCTATTTTATCTACGTCTGGGCGCTCCAAACCGCCCAGAAACTGCCGGGCATAAGCCGAAAAGGTTTCAATATAGCGGCGTTGCCCCTCGGCGTAAATGGTATCGAAGGCCAAAGAGGATTTCCCGCTTCCGGAAAGCCCCGTGATAACCACCAATTTTTCCCTGGGAATTGTAACATCTATATTTTTAAGGTTATGGACCCTGGCGCCTTTAACCTCTATATTTTCCTCAAAATTTGTCATACAAAATGCAAAACCACAAAGTTACGATTTTAAGTGGTAAAAGGGAAGCAAGTATGGTTTGTAATTTTATTAGTTAAAAAGATGGGCAATGGGCAATTGTTGAAAAAAAGAAATGTTATTGGCTCAATAGTCAATACATATTGCTTCAAATAAGTAATTAGGAAGGGACAATTAAAAATCAATTCATCAACCGGCGTTCTTTTGGGCTGTATCCGGTACTTTTATATACATGCGGCTAAAACATTACGGGTACTTAAAACCGAGTTTGGATGCTATTTCAAAAATGTTTCACACTAAAAAAGGAAGATATTGAAAATATATAATTATTTATAGTATATTCACATAGCCTAAACAATAAATTACTTTTCAACCAACTAACTATGAGAATCTTTTTCTACCTACTATTTACAGCCATCGTTACTATTTCATGTAATAAGGACAACGAAGAAATTAATAGCCTGAAATAACTACAAAAGTAGAAGGGAGGCAAGTATTTCAAATTGACTTTACGACTTTCAATCAAAAAAATGAATCAAAAAAAGCAACAAGCAGCCCCGATACTTTCTTTGCATTGATCAGCATTAACGATGCTAACGGCGACGCAGTTTTTACAAGGGAAAAAGTTGAAGTTTTTGAGCAAGAGGAAAAATATATAACCGAAGAAATAATACTTAAATCAGGAAGTTACAACTTAACTGAATTTATCTTGACTAATGCCGATAATATAGTAATTGCCATGACTCCCAAGGCAAATTCGGCTTTGTCTAAATCAGCTCAAAATACATTGCCATTTAGTTTTAATGTAAAAGAAGAAAAACTGACTATTACATCTACAGAAAATATAAGTACGGAGGGGTATACTGAGGCAGATTTTGGATATGAAAAGTTAGATATAGACTTCCCGGAAGCTACAGATTTTTTCAGCCTGATTGTTGATGAATCAATCACAACCACGACAAAGACTATTGTTATAAAATCAATTGTAAATTCAAATTTTAAAATAGATTGGGGAGATGGAACTACTGATGATTATTTTTCTGTAATAAGCAATACTACAGAAGATAGTGAACAAAACCATACCTATACAACCAAGGGGGTTTATACCATAAAAATAAGTGGGCCGCTAGAAGCCATACAAGAGTTAAGATTTAATTGCAATGACAGGCAAAACGATTATCAAAGTAATTTAATTTCGGCAGACATAAGTAAGTTAAGCTTGCTTAATTATTGTGAATTTTATGCCGGCAAACTTACCACCTTAAATACCTCGAAGAATCCTGCTCTAGAACAATTATCGTTAGGATACAATCAAATAACCAATTTGAACTTTGAGAACAATCTTAAATTAAAAAATGTGTTCCTAAGGTATAATCAATTAGCTGATATTGATGTTTCTAAAAATTTAGACTTAGAGTTTTTATGGGTAACCGGAAATTCTATTTCCAGTTTAAACATTTCTAATAATACAAACTTAAAAGTATTATTAGCTCGCGAAAATCAATTAAACACTTTAGACCTATCAAAAAATTTAAGCTTAAAAAGAATTGATCTATCTGATAATAAATTAAAAGAGTTAGATATTTCAAAAAACACAAGTTTAGAAGAAATAAACATTGGGAGAAATTTACTGACCGGCATTGATGTTTCAAAGAATACGGGGCTTATACGTATTGATTTATATGGAAATCAAATAGCTGCTATTGATTTATCGCTAAATGTTAAATTAAAAAACCTATATATAGACAACAATCTTTTAAATGACATAGATTTATCTAAAAATCCAGAGATAAACCGTTTAATTATTGAGAATAATAATCTTACAGCGTTAGATATCACCAATAATCCTAAAATTTTTGATCTTCATATTGGCGGAAATCAATTTAGCGACACTCAACTTGATGAATTAATATCCCTAGTTTATGACCGAGCAGTCTTAAATTCAATTTTTGATGGTTATATAGATTTTAACAACAACCCTGGTTCTAATACCATAAATAGTACCACCACCGAGAAAATAAATGAACTAATGACTACTTATAATTGGTCTTTCAATAATAACTAGGCCAGTGTTTTAAAAATGGGGAGGCAATTTCTAGAATATTCAATTCATCAACCGGTAATCATTAGGTGAAGCCCCTGTAATTTTCTTAAACATTTTACTAAAGTGTTGCGGGTACTTAAAACCAAGTTCATAGGCTATTTCAGAAATACTTTTAGATGGATCGAAAATACGCTCCTTGGCAATACTAATTAGCTTTAATTGAATATGCTCCTGCGGTGACTTACCTGTTTCTTTTTTAATCATATCCCCAAATAATTAGGAGAAATAAATAGTTGTTCAGCATAATAAGCTACAGACGGCAATCCCAGCTTTTCAGGCTTCTCCGAATGGAAATAATCATTAAGTAACTTTTCAAAACGGACTATAATATCTTGGTTTGCATTGGTTCGGGTAATAAACTGCCTGTCGTAAAACCGCACACAATAATTTAAGAATAATTCCATATTAGAAATAACCAGACTCTTGGTATGTTTGTCTATAAGTTGCTTCAATTCATGGTTGATTTTTGTAAATATATCTTTAATCATGTCTCTTTCGGGCACCGAAAGATGCAAAGCCTCGCTTACTTCATAATTAAAAAATGTATATTCCTGTATACGCTGTCCAAGGGCGGTTCCAAGAATAAAATCGGGATGGAAAACCAAAGCAATTCCTTTAGGTTGATAATACTCGGCTTTGTTTTCGCCAATTACCTGTCCAGGGGCAAGAAAAACAAGTGTTCCTTCTTCATAATCGTAATAATTGCAGCCATAGCGAAGATCGCCACATTTTATTTCCTTGAAGAAAATTACATAAAAATTATAACGAAAACGGGTAAATTGTCTCGGTTCAGCTTTCGATAGGTCAATAATACCCACAAGCGGATGCAGTGCTTCGTTATTGTTAAAATCGCAGTATTGTTTTATGGTGTCGAAAGTGATAATACCGTCCATTTTTTTGTAATTTTTTGTTAAATATAATACTTGTTATTCATTAAAAATCAAATATATACCTTAAAAAGTAATCTGTATTAGTATAACAGTAATTGGTATACATGAATAGCCTTCATGACTTCGGATATTTGTAACAAGTACTAAGAATTAGTTTTAAAGTACAAACATAAATTAAATAAATCATGCACATACCTATAGTTTTCTCAGCCTTTTCTTTTTTATTTTTTACAGTAGGGGTTATAAACCCTGTAAATGCTTCAGAAGGAATGTGGTTTCGAGAAACACTTACCGAAAAAGATAAATCGTTGATATTGGTAGCATCCTACACGGCCAATGGCAACTTAAAAAAACTAGAAAGCGCTCTAAATGATGGACTTGATAATGGATGGACCGTAAATGAGCTAAAGGAGGCCATTGTACATTTATATGCATATTGTGGGTTTCCGCGTAGCATAAGAGGCCTTCAAACTTTTATTATCGTGCTTGACGACAGAAAGGCAAAAGGGATTAAAGATGTATGGGGGCCGAAAGCATCCCCAATAAAAGATGAACGAGCTAAATACGACAGGGGAAAAGCAAACCTTGACAAATTGGTGGGCACAAAACTGGATGGGCCAAAAAAGGGATATGCCCAGTTTTCTCCAGAAATTGAAGTATTTTTAAAAGAACATTTGTTTGCCGATATTTTTGAGCGTGATGTGCTTACCTATAAAGAAAGGGAATTGGTAACCATCTCTGTTATTGCAAGTATACAAAAGGCCGAGCCCATGTTGCGCTCGCACATGAATATCTGTTTGATACAAGGCTGGACAGAAGCTCAGCTTCATGATTTTACTAAAGTAATTAAGCATCGTGTTGGAAAGCAAGAAGGAAATGATGCCCAAACTGTATTGAATGAATTATTACAATCAAAAAATAAGCAGTAAACGGGTTTATTGCCATTCATCAGCAACCCAAAAATTATAGAACCATGAAAGTCCAATTCGTTTTAATTATAAGTTTTTTAATAGGGTTAAGATCCTGTACGGATACAAAAAATAAAAATTCAAAAAACACATTATCGCTCTATCCAAAAGGAGAAAAAATAAACAATAGCAACTTTGTCGGGACTGCTTATTTAAACAGGCTTGGTAATGGCAGATAGCATTAATAAAAACAGTGTTGGAAATGTAACTTTTGAACCCGGTGCCCGATCTAATTGGCACATGCATCCAAGTGGACAAATTTTGTTGGCAACCGGAGGTGTTGGGTATTATCAGGAAAAAGGAAGCCCCAAACGAATATTACGCAAAGGAGATGTTGTAAAATGTCCTGCCAATATTCCGCATTGGCACGGTGCAAGTGCAGAAAATGAGTTTGTACAAATTGCTATTACTGGAAGGGAAAAAGGCCCCACGAAATGGTTGAAACCTGTTACCGATGAAGAATATGCAACTGGCAATAAATAATTAAAATATAAAACGATGAAAAAAAGAATGTTGGGAAATAGCAGGTTAGAAGTGTCTGCATTAGGACTGGGTTGTATGGGGTTAACTTTTGGATATGATCCGGCTACCGATAAAAAACAAGCAATTAAGCTTATACGCGAAGCTTACGAACAGGGAGTTACTTTTTTTGACACCGCTGAAGCTTATGGCGCCGCCAATGAACAATTGGTAGGGGAGGCATTGGAACCTTTTCGAAAAGAGGTGGTGATAGCTACTAAATTCGGATTTAAAAACGGCGATTCCGGTCAAGGCCAGGACAGCCGTCCGGAACGGATTCGCGAGGTAGCCGAAAAATCGCTCAAACATTTAAAAACAGATGTTATCGATTTATTTTACCAACACCGGGTAGACACCAATGTGCCTATGGAAGATGTTGCCGGAACTGTAAAAGACCTTATTAAAGAAGGAAGGTAAAACACTTTGGGCTTTCGGAAGCCGGAGTAAATTCCATACGCAAAGCACACGCCGTACAACCGGTAACGGCATTGCAAAGCGAGTATTCGTTATGGTGGCGCGAACCCGAAAAAGAAATTATACCAACATTGGAAGAACTGGGCATTGGTTTTGTACCCTTTAGTCCGCTTGGAAAAGGGTTTTTAACAGGGAAAATCAATGCGGATACCGAATTTGATAAAACCGATTTTAGAAATATCGTTCCGCGCTTTAGCGAAGAAAACCGCAAAGCAAATCAGGCACTGGTAAATGTATTGGGAGAAATAGCAGCCCATAAAAATGCCACGCCAGCACAAATAGCCTTAGGTTGGCTGTTGGCGCAAAAGCCATGGATAGCTCCCATTCCCGGAACCACAAAACTACATAGGTTAACAGAAAACATAGGTGCGGCATCTATTAATTTATCGCTTACAGAATTATTGGAAATAGATAGTGCCTTTGCAAAAATAAAAGTACAGGGCGAGCGCTACCCCAAACATTTACAAGAACGCGTAGGAAAATAATTAACTAACAATTGAAACAGATGAAACATTTATTATTAATAGCAATGTGTATTGCTTCAACCACTCAAATAAGAGCTCAAGAAACCCCTATTTTTTCAAAAGGAGAAAAAGCCCCCAATGTGCACCATACGGGAGATGTATGGCTCAATCATATAAGCAGTGCCAACAATACCCATAACTACAATGTAGTTGTTGCCACTTTTGCGTCCAATGCCAAATTGGACTGGCATGTGCATCCGGGCGGACAACAGTTGTTAATTACCGAAGGAACCGGATATTATCAGGAGCGAAACAAACCAGTGCAAATAGTAAAACAAGGCGATGTAATTAATTGCGATCCAGGGGTAGAACACTGGCATGCGTCAACCCCAACCACATCTTTTGCATATTTGGCTGTAACGGCCAATCAACCTACACAATGGTTGGAAAGTATTTCCGAAGAAACGTATCAAAATATAAATGTCACCTCGGTTTCCAGAGAAGAAATCAAAGAACTTTCTAAAAAGAAATGGCAATGGATGGCCGATAAAAATGTAAAGGAATTAACCAAACTTTTCCATAAAGACGCACAATTTGTACACATGGGAGGCGCTTGGGGAACAGATAGAGAACTTGCCATTATAGAAAGTGGCGGTATATGGTATAAAAAGGCAGACATCCATGAAGTAAACGTGGATGTAATAGGAGATACGGCAATTCTTTTAAACCGCATTACCCTGTTGGCAGAAGTAGGGGGTAACGAAGTAACCAATCCTTTTATGGTAACCGAGGTTTATAAAAAGCAAAATGGCAGCTGGAAATTGGCCAATTTATCTTTTGTTAAACTACTTACAAATAATGAATAAAACATTCAAAATATATTTTCTTTTACTAATAATAATCACTCCTGTGTTTTATTGTAGTTGTAATGCCCAAGAATCAAAAAAAGAAAACACTTTAATTGTTTACCTCTCGCGTACCAATAACACCAAGGCACTGGCAGAAATCATTCAAAAAAAAGTAGGAGGGGAGCTGGTGGCCATTGATCTGGAAAAACCTTACCCAGAAGACTATAAAGCCATAGTGGCACAAGTAGCAGAAGAAAACCAATCGGGTTACCTGCCGCCATTAAAAACGCAAATAGACAATTTTAACGCATACAACACTGTATTTGTAGGATTTCCTACTTGGGGCATGCAGCTACCACCGCCAATAAAGAGTTTTTTACATCAATATGATATGAGTGGTAAAACCGTAATTCCTTTCAATACCAATGCCGGTTATGGCTTTGGCAATAGTTTTGAAACTGTATACAGCATGTGCCCAAATGCAACAATCTTAAAAGGGTTTTCGACTAAAGGGGGGATTGAAAGGGACGGCATTTATTTTGTAATGGAGGGCGCCAAGAAAACAAAAGTCGAAGAAGAAGTTATAAAATGGTTACGGCAACTAAAGTTATACTAGATGAAGGGCAGTAATTACCATACAGGCACAAGCATAGCAAACCAGCGTATTTCGAATAGCTTCTTTGTCCTTTTAAACAATGAGTTTTCTAACAAGGAGCTTAAAAACAGCCCTCGGTTAAAGACCCCTGGCGATTTTGCAAAACAACTAAACATCCATGTAAACCATTTAAACCGCGTATTAAAACAGACGGCACAAAAAACAACCAGTCAATTAATAAAAGAAAAGGTTTTAAAAGAAGCCAAATACCTATTAAAAGAAAAACATTGGAACATTGCCGAGATTGCATATGCTCTGGGCTTTAAAGAAGCCACACATTTCAGCAATTTTTTCAAGAAACATGCCCGTATAACGCCACAGGGTTTTAGAAAATGTTTGAATGTTGTATGTTATTGTTTGATGGATGTTTGTTTTTAGCTTCAAAAGAACATTGCAAAATATTTGAATTTCTTAACTTTGCAGTATGAAAAGTAAAAGTGTTCGTTCGGTTTCAGTATATAATAATGAGCTTAAATTAAAAGGGTTTAATGTTTTTCAGATAGAAAAAGACGGTAATGCCACTAAAATATATAGCAGAAAAGACTTCTACAAAATATGCTTAACAACAGGTAAAAGTAGAATACACTACGCCAACCGAACTTACGAACAAGAAGGTACAGTATTGTTTTTTGGCAATCCACACATTCCATACTCATGGGAAACCATTTCTACCACTTATGTGGGCTATACCTGTCTATTTTCTGAAGAGTTTTTAAAACTGTCCGACCGTTCTGAAAGCATATTACAATCGCCTTTATTTAAAATCGATGGAACACCAATTCTAAAAATAACGGTTGAACAACGAGACTTTCTTAACGAAATATTTAAAAAAATGATCGATGAGCAGGCTTCCGATTATACTTTTAAAGACGATTTAATACGCAATTACATTCATTTAATTATTCATGAAGCCTTAAAAATGGAACCCTCCAAAAATGTAAATCATCATGGGAATGCTGCTTCTCGATTGGCAGCAGTTTTTTTGGAACTTTTAGAAAGACAATTCCCTATTGAAAGTGCAGATCATCCTTTAAAATTAAGAACAGCCAAAGATTATGCTACAGCATTATCGGTGCATGCCAATTACTTAAATCGTGCTGTAAAAGAAGTTACCGGAAAGCCCACATCTACACACATATCGGAGCGTATTGTACAAGAAGCCAAAGCCTTATTACAACATACAAACTGGAATATTGGCGAAATTGCTTATTCGCTTGGTTTTGAGTACACTACTTATTTTAATAATTTTATTAAAAAACACACCAATACAACCCCTAAAACCATTAGAGCGTAGCCCTTATAGGTTTGAATTTCTTATCTTTTAGTTCGATAATCTTTAACAGTACAGCAATAATGGTAACTACCTTTGCTTGTATTAACAAACTAAAAGAGCATGAAAGCACCAACATCCAAAAATACTTATAACGAAACTATTTTTAAGCGACTACAAGCAGGCATTCCCATTCCTATGGACGATCCTGAATACAGTGTAATTAGTGCCACGGTAAATAAAACCATGCAGCTTTCTAATAAACTCAATACTAGCAACAATGTAGCCGATGCCCGTAAATACCTTAGCGAAATTATAGGTGCTCCCATAGATGAAAGTACTACTGTTTTTACACCTTTTTATACCAATTTGGGCAATCAAATAATTTTGGGTAAAAATGTATTTGTAAATCATGCATGTAGCTTTTTAGACTTGGGAGGTATTGTTATAGAAGACAACGTAATGATAGGCCCGCGGGTAAACATAACATCAGAGAATCATCCGGTAACCATAAACAATCGAAAAACATTAATTCCAAGCAAAGTAATTATTAAACAAAACGCGTGGATTGGAGCAGGAGCTACCATACTTCCCGGCGTTACTGTTGGAACAAATGCAGTAGTTGCTGCCGGTGCTGTAGTAAATAAAGATGTACCACCCAACACTGTTGTTGGCGGTATCCCTGCAAAAGTTATTAAAACCATACAATAAACAATACATTATGAGAACACTATTGGTAACATTTACGCTTTCATTAGTAATAATGGGCTGTAAAGAGCAAAAACCCACACCATTAACAAGCATTTTTCCGGAAGGAACAAAAGGAGCTGCTAAATATTTTACAGGCAATGCCTATAATACAGGTTTAGTTGCCAACGATACTACACTTACCACAGTAGTAGGTAATGTGTATTTTGAACCCGAAGCCCGAAGCAACTGGCACACACACCCGGCTGGACAAATCTTAATAATTACCGATGGTATTGGGTACCATCAAATAGAGGGGCAACCAAAACAAACACTTAAAAAGGGTGATGTTGTAAAGTGCCCGTCCAATGTTAGGCATTGGCATGGTGCCAGTCCCAAGGTAGGTTTGCAACAACTATACATCGTTCCAAATACCGAAAAGGGAATTGTTAATTGGATGGAAACAGTAACCAACGAGGTGTATAACCAATAACTTTAAAAAGATATGTCGATAAAAAGTAAATGTTTAACAATAATAATAGCATTCATTATGAGCACTGTAAGTATAGCTCAAGAAAAAGATTACACTTTTAAATTGAGCGACAATGTTACCCGTAAAAAAGTAAGTTTTAAAAATCGTTACGGAATTACATTGGTAGGCGATTTGTACCTTCCAAAAAATAGCAACAACAATCGTTTAGCAGCAATTGCTATAAGTGGCCCATTTGGAGCTGTAAAAGAGCAAGCCTCTGGATTGTATGCCAACCAAATGGCAGCGCGAGGCTTTATAACTTTAGCTTTCGATCCCTCTTATACTGGAGAGAGTAGCGGAGAACCCCGCAATGTAGCATCGCCCGATATTAATACCGAAGATTTTAGTGCAGCCATAGACTTTCTTGGGTTGCACAAAAATGTCGACAGAAATAAGCTTGGTATTATTGGCATATGTGGCTTTGGTGGCTTTGCCTTAAATGCTACAGCTGTAGACAAACGTGTAAAAGCAGTAGCCACTACCAGTATGTACGATATGTCTCGGGTTAATGCCGAAGGATATTTTGGTACTACAACACCAGAACAGCGTACAAAAATGCTGGAAGAAATGAGCCTTCAACGTTGGGAAGATGCAAAGAACGGGACGCCAAAATATCCAGAAAACGGATTGGCACAAACCAACGATAACTCACCACAGTTTGTAAAAGAATATTTCGATTACTACAAGACCGAACGAGGATTTCATGAACGCTCCATAAATTCTAATGCAGCCTGGACAGCTACAAACACATTATCTTTTATGAACATGCCACTTTTAACCTATATAGATGAAATTTCGCCACGCCCGGTATTAATTATAGCAGGAGCAGAAGCACACTCTAAATATTTTAGCGAAGATGCTTATAAAAATGCAAAAGAACCTAAAGAACTGCTAATAATACCCAAAGCTGTGCATACAGATTTATACGACAAAATAAATGTGATTCCTTTTGATAAATTAGAGGCATTTTTTGTTGAAAGCTTAAAGGCTAACTTAGCTATGAATTAAAAATAAGGTGTATGAAAATTATTAAAAATGGCGAACAACCATCGGCAAAAGGCCCCGAAGATTGGTTTACCGGAGCTGTAAGAATAGACCCTTTGTTCTCTAAAACAAATGTAACCAAAGCAGCCGGAGCGCTGGTAACTTTCGAGCCCGGTGCACGAACTGCATGGCATACACATCCGGCAGGGCAAACACTTATAGTTACAGCCGGCGTAGGATGTGTACAGCGAGAAGGAGGGGAGATCGAGAAAATTAAACCTGGCGATGTAATTTGGTTTGAGCCTAACGAAAAGCACTGGCATGGAGCTTCGGCAACCAAAGGAATGAGCCATATTGCTATTCAAGAAGAAGTAAATGGAACAGTAGTAACTTGGATGGAAAAAGTAAGCGATAAGGATTATTTAATGTAAAAACAACACGAATGTTTGAATACTGTAGTTTATGGTTTGATTTGTGTATAGTTTCACTATAAAACAGTAGTATCTTTACAGCAGACAAATAGTTAGCAGTTATGTACAAAATATCTTGTTTATAGTAACTGCACATTTAATGAAAGGAAAGCTGCCCGTTTGGACAGCTTTTTTTGGGGCTCAAAAGCCCGGTAGATACGTTACGGGCTTAACCGCATACGTAGAATAACCATCTGTATAGGTAATATACTGCTCGGGATACGTCCACTAACGTATCTGGACACGTCCGGAACCCCGTCGGATACCGAATAATAAGAATTTTACGTGATATTTTTTAAAATGATTACGATATAGAGTATTAGATTGTTGGATTGCTAGGTGGAGGAGGGGTGGGCTTTTTTTCGATTTTTTTACATATCTTTGTTTAAAATTAATAATAATACTCTTAAAAATGATAGATATAGTTACGGAATATAATAATTATCTTGAAAAACTACCAGAGCTTATTAATAAAACTTATTACAAGGCCGAGTATTTTGTAAGGGCTTTAGGAATTTCACAAGCTACCTATTATAGAAAATTAAGAGAGAACTCATTCACGCCCAAAGAAGTTACTGTACTCACAAAAATACTTTTTCCTAAAGAAACCTATAAACAAGAACTGATGGAAAGTCTACAAGATGCATATAAAGAACTTGAAGAAGGTAAAACGGTAAGTAGTGCAGAAATGCGGGAAATGATGAGGAATCAAATTAAAAACTACCAATAAGGTTTTTTATAATTATTCCAAACGCACAATTAAAACAGTACTTCCCGCTATATCGTATAGTATGCTTATTTGTTTTGCAACTGCTATTTTTCTATAACCAATACTTTCGATGTATACACCTGCATTTGGATGTTTAAGCAACAACTCTTCGACTTGAATTATTTTTTTTTCATAATTAAGAACTACGTCCAAACCCCATTCATCAAATAAAAAAGATATATTTTCAAGATTATCCGCAACAGCTCTATTGCTCCATTTTATATTCATAAATAGAAAAGGTTTTTACGCTACAATAATACGTTAAAAACTTTTATAAAGGTGTCTGCTCGGAGTGCGACAAGCTTTTAGCTTAATATTGACGGACTGAGAGAGGTCAAGGAAAAGGCGTTAATTTCTAAAGTATTTTTATAGTAATGATTTGCACTATAATTTATATTATGTAAAATATAATATTTTAAAACCCCTCCTGTCCATATGGTAATGTTGGTTTTATGCCGTTACATGTTAAATTACATACAAATACAAAACAGATACTAAAAATTCTAAATATATTAGAATGTATATCAAAACCAGCCCGTTGCCATGTCTGTAGAAATTATATATGTATTTTCCGTTTTATTCTTGGTCGTACTATTTTTTGCGCTCGAGGTTTTTCCGGTAGATAAAATTGCATTCTTTACCAGCCCGTTGCCATGTCTGTAGAAATTATATATGTATTTTCCGTTTTATTCTTGGTCGTACTATTTTTTGCGCTCGAGGTTTTTCCGGTAGATAAAATTGCATTCTTTATTATTGTAAGCTTGTTGTTGTTTGGCGTGGTATCTCCCGAAGAAGCCGTTAGCGGCTTTTCCAACAGCGCTACCATTACGGTGCTCTGCCTCATGATTATAGCCATTGCACTGGAACAGAACGGAATTATAAATATTTTGGCAAATGGCCTAAAAAAGCTTAAAGTATTGCCCATTTTATTGCTTATTCCTGCATTTATGGTTATTTCGGGCAGTATTTCGGCTTTTATAAGTACCACGGCGGTAGTTATTGTTTTTATTAAAATCTTGACAGAATTGTCTGCCAAATACAATATCCCGCGCTCCAAATTGCTGTTGCCCATTTCTTTTGCCGGTATTTTGGGCGGTAGCTGTACGTTAATGGGTACTTCTACCAACCTGATTGTTAACTCGGTAGCTGCCAAATTTGGTGCCGAGCGCTTTACTTTTTTCGAATTTTCTCTTTACGGGCTTATTTTTCTGGGCATTGGTATTGTTTTTATTACCCTTACATCTTTTTTACTTCCGTGGGATACTTCTAAAAACTTAAACTCTGAATACGAACTGGATCAATACCTCACCAATGTCGAAATTGGCGACAATTCCAGCCTGATCGATAAAAAAATTGTAGATACCTTTCTGTACAACGATTTGGGCATTACGCTGTTAAAGCTTACCAGGAACGGCATTTCCAATAAATCCCCCGGAAAATACATCACCCTTAAAAAAAACGATAAGCTCCTACTCTCTTGCGATATGGAGAACCTGGTAAAAATAAAAGGTACCGAAGGACTGGTTATAAACGAGTACGATGTTTCTGATGTTTCTGTTGATGATGATATTGAAATAGACCCTCAACAGAATACCATTGTAGAACTGTTGATGCTTCCCGGTGCACCATTATTGCAATATTCTATAGACGAGCTTAAAGGGCGCACTATAAACGGTGCCTTGCCCTTGGCCATTAAACGGCGTAAAAATATTACCAATGTAAAGGATAAATTGCTTAACATAAGCGTAGATAAAATAAAGCTCCGTGTTGGCGACCGCTTGTTGGTGGAAATTCCCGAAGGAAAGCTAAGCGAGCTCTCTACCACCGAAAATATGACCGTTTTGCAGGAACATACATCGTATGCTCAGGTGTCCAAAACAAAAAAAATGCTTACTTTTTGTATCATGCTGGCGGTAATTGGCCTTGCGGCTTCCGGTGTACTTTCTATTCTTGCCAGCTCGCTTACCGGATGCTTTTTGTTGTTGTTCTTTAACTGTATAGAACTTAGCAAGGTTTACCAAAATATTAACTGGGAAATCATTTTCTTGCTTGCCGGGATGATCCCGCTCGGGATAGCCATGAACAACAGCGGTGCCGATGCTTGGGTTTCATCGCATTTACTGGAGCTTATTTCGGGAAAACAGCCCGTAATTATTATTGCGCTCTTATTTTTGTTTACCATGTTGCTAAGCGGGATTATATCCAATAATGCTACCGCAATTATTATGACACCCATTGCCATATCGCTCGCAACGGCCAGCAATTTACCGCTAAAACCGTTTATTTTGGCAGTTTTGTTTTCGGCAAACTTTAGTTTTTTCACTCCTTTGGGGTATCAAACCAATACGCTTATTTACGGTTTGGGGCTTTATAAGTTTAAGCACTTTTTAATTATTGGCGGTATACTGTCCATAATCCTTTGGGTTACTGCTTCCCTCCTTTTGGGGAAAATGATTCCGGGGTAATACAAGATGCATAATTTTTATGTGCATAAACTTCAACTTTTATATTTATGGGGCATCAAAATTGGCATTCACTTAAAATTAATGCAAGTTTTTGTAGAATCAGCTTAATAGTTATAAATTACAAGAACTAATTTCTAATCTATAACTCAAACCCATGCAAAAAATTAAATTCGGCCTGCTCGCTATTACAGCAGTGGCCATGTTCTCCTGTAAACAAACCGAAAAAAAAGAAATTGCAGAAGTTTCTTTAACCAACGACCAGCTTATTGCTAAGGCAAAAGAAATTCAGCAACACATTATTACGCTCGACACGCATTGCGACATTAATGTTGACAATTTTACCGACTCCATTAACTACACTCAAGACCTGGATACACAAATAACACTCCCTAAAATGGAAGAAGGCGGTTTGGATGTTGCCTGGCTTATTGTATACACGGGGCAGGATTCGTTAAATGCCGAAGGCTACAAAAAGGCTTATGAAAATGCCATTTCCAAATTCGAGGCCATCCATAAACTTTGCGAAGAAATAGCCCCAGATAAAATCGGTCTGGCATTAACCTCCGATGATGTGCGGAGAATTCATTCCGAAGGCAAAAAAGTGGCAATGATCGGTGTTGAAAACGGGTACCCGATCGGGACAGACATTGGCAATGTTAAAAAATTCTACGACCTTGGCGGCCGTTACATGTCGTTGGCGCATCAGGGCCATAGCCAACTGGCCGACTCCAATACCGGGGAAAAAGACAGTATTTGGCTAAACAATGGCTTGAGCGAACTTGGCAAACAGGTAATTGCCGAAATGAACAAATACGGTATGATGATCGATGTTTCGCACCCTTCCAAAGAATCCATGCGCCAAATTATAGAGCTTACCAAAGCCCCGATCATTGCTTCCCACTCCTCTGCCCGAGCATTGAGCAACCACAGCAGGAACCTGGACGACGAGCAACTGGAATGGTTAAAAGAAAACGGTGGCGTAATACAAACCGTGGCTTTTTCGCCATATGTAAACGTTAAAAAAGACAGTGTTTTTGATGAAGAAGTTAAAAAGGTACTTGCTATGGAAGCCGAAAAGGCAGGTTTTCCACTTTTAGAACGTGACAGCGTTATGAAAATGCCGGGAGATCAACGCAAAGCCTATTACGAAAAATATATAGCCATGCGAACCGCTGCAAAACCAAAACTGGACTCCCTGAGTGAAGTTGCAGACCCGGTAAATGTTGCCGATTTTGTGGACCATATTGATTATTTAGTTGAAAAAATTGGCATAGACCATGTTGGTATTAGCTCCGATTTTGATGGTGGTGGTGGAATTTACGGTTGGAACGATGCTTCTGAAACCATAAACGTAACTAAAGAACTGGTTAAAAGAGGCTATACCGAAGAAGAAATTGAAAAATTATGGAGCGGAAACCTCTTACGCGTTCTGGATGAAGTTGAAGCCATTGGTAAAAAAATCCAGGCCGAAGCCGAAGGTACAACTGAAGCAGATAATGTAAGCTAAGTACGTTTTACATACAAAAAGGGATTTAAACATACCTTTAACAATTATAAAGCATCGAAAATCAATTCGGTGCTTTATTTTTGCGTGAAAATTAAATGTTATGAACATCAAGAATTTTAGACTCATCAGCATATTAGAAGGAATTTCTTATTTATTACTCTTCGGCGTAACCATGCCACTCAAGTACATGGCCGATTTTCATGGTCCGAATAAAATTATCGGAATGATTCATGGAATCCTTTTCATTACATATGTAGCAATGGCTTTGGTACTTCAACGCAAGCAAAACTGGTCGTATGCTACCTTGTTCATCATTTTAATGTGTTCTGTTGTTCCGTTCGGTACATTTTGGATGGAACGTCGCTATTTACGCCCCGCATAAAGAAAAAAGACTTTTTTCCGGACAACCAAAATCCTCTAATTTTTCGTACATATTTTGTGCGGAACAAACTTATTTTTACAAGTTGTTGACCAACAATTGTTTACCCTATAACAAATAATTATAAACAAGATGCAAAGTAGTTTTAAAGATATAATAAACGTAAATAAACCTGTATTAATAGATTTTTATGCAGATTGGTGCGGCCCGTGCCAAACAATGATGCCTATTTTAACCGAAGTAAAAGAGAGCTTGGGCGAGCATATCAACATTATTAAAATAAACGTAGACAAAAACAAAGAACTGGCCAGCAAATTTCAAGTACGCGGGGTGCCTACTTTTATGGTTTTTAAAAACGGGGCATCGGTATGGCGCGGCTCTGGAGTAGTTTCTAAAAACGACTTGATAAAACTGCTAAAAAGTTATGTTTAATGAAATCGTTTTTAAGCATCCTTTAATGCATTTTTCAACAATGTAACCGGGTGTATGGCCTCTCTTTTGGTGCCGTCTTTTATTTGGTGTCGGCAACTGGTGCCATTGGCAACAATAATTGTATCTGGGTCTGCATTGCGCACGGCCGGAAAAAGCCGTAACTCCCCTATTTGCATGCTTACGTTGTAATGCTCCTTTTCATACCCAAAAGAACCTGCCATCCCGCAACACCCAGAATTAATCATGGTAACGCTGTAATTCTTTGGAAGGTTGAGCACATCAAAAGTAACTTTGGTATTGGATTGCGATTTTTGATGGCAATGTGCATGGTATTTAATGGTTTTTGCTTCTTCGGTAAACAGGTCTGCGGTAATATTTCCTCTTTTTATTTCTTCTGAAAGGAATTCTTCGATAATAAAACTGTTTAGTACTACCTTTTTTGCATCAGGTTCATTATCGGCCAACCTTAAGTATTCGTCTCTAAATGATAAAATAGCCGACGGTTCAATGCCAATAACAGGACAATCTTTGCCAATCAACACTTTTAATTTGGCTATATTTTCATTGGCCAGTTTTTTGGCCTGCTTCAAAAAACCTTTGGAGATAAATGTGCGTCCGCTTTCTCCATAAAACAAACTCACGTTATATCCCAAAGCTGTTAATAAGTCAATGGCATCTTTACCAACATCTGCGTCCAAATAATTGGTGAATTCATCAATATAAAGAATAACTTTATTATTTTTAACTATCTTATTTTTAGTATTTTGAATGTGTTTATTGAAATTAAAACTTTTAATTTCAGGTAATGTTCTTTCGGGAGCGATATTCAACATATTTTTTAACAGTACGCTAGAAAATTTGCTGTTTGCCAATAGAGAAAAGCTACTTCCCAATTTATTCAAACGCGTATTAAAGGCAAAGGCTTTGTCGCGCAAAGACGGCGGATTATCTTTGTAATATTGGTATAAAAATTCGGCTTTTAACGTGGCCACATCAACATTGCTGGGACATTCGCTTCCACAGGCCTTACAGCTTATGCATAAGTCAAAAACTTCTTTTAGCTCTTTGCTGTTAAACTTATTCTGTTTGGTAGAAGTTGTTAAGTACTCGCGCAATGCATTGGCGCGTGCACGAGTGGTATCTTTTTCATTTTTGGTAGCGTGGTAACTTGGGCACATCACCCCGTTGGACAGGTGTGTTTTCCTACAATCTCCACTTCCATTACATTTTTCGGCCGCCCGTAGAATCCCAAGGGAATCAGAGAAATCTATCAAGGTCTCAACTTCGGGCTCTTCCCTGTCCGCTTCATAACGCAAAGATGTATCCATGGGGGCTGCATCCACAATTTTCCCCGGATTGAATATATTATTGGGGTCAAAAGCCTTTTTAATACGCTTCAACAATTGGTAGTTCCCCTCGCCTATCATCAACTCCACAAATTCGGCCCGCACCCTTCCATCGCCATGTTCTCCGCTCATGGATCCTCCATATTTTTTTACCAAATGGGCAACATCGGTAGTAATTTGCCTAAAAAGCTGTATATCTTCGCTTTTTTTCAGGTCCAAAATGGGTCGTAAATGCAATTCTCCTGCCCCCGCATGTGCATAATACACTGCATTTTGTTTGTATTTTTCCATGATGGCCGAAAATTCTGTGATGTAAGCGCTTAAATCTTCAATATTTACGGCGGTATCTTCAATACAGGCAACTGCTTTTTTATCGCCCACGATATTACCCAACAAACCCAGTCCCGCTTTTCGCAATTCCAGTGCCTGGTCAATCTCGGCACCATAAAGCAACGGATGTGCATAACTTAGGCTATTGTCGAGTGTTTTCAGCAATGCCGCGGTTTTTTCTTCCAGTTTATTTTTATCATCATCCCTTAATTCCAACATTAAAATGGCCTGTGGGTCGCCTTCAATAAAAAACCGGTTGGGCAATTGCGATTTGTTGTTTTTTGTACAGTCCAAAATCACCTTGTCCATCATTTCGCAAGTAAATAGGTCGTGCTGCATTACTTCGTAAACAGAACCGCAACAATCGGACACGCTTTTGTAATGAGCCGCAATCATTACCGCCTTTTCGGGCATGGGTGCATCGAGCTGTAATTTAAGCTTGGTGATAAAAACCAAGGTTCCTTCGCTTCCGGCAATGAGTTTACACATATTAAACTGACCGCCATTGGAACTAAAAGGCTGTAGTTTCAACAATTCATCGACTGCATATCCTGTATTTCTTCTGTGAATTTCCGGTTTCGGGAAATTTTCGTGTATTTGTTCCTTAATGCCTTCAGCAGATAATTCATCATATATTTTTCTGTAGATATCTCCTTCCAATGTTTTTAGCCCAAGCTTTTGCTGAAATTCTTCTGCGGACAAAGATTTAAAAACAGCCTCGCTCCCATCACTTAAAACAGCCTCGATTTCTAAAACCTTATCGCGGGTAACACCATATTTTATTGATGTTGTGCCACTGGAGTTATTACCGGTCATACCCCCTATCATGCATCTATTGGAAGTTGATGTATTGGGCCCAAAGAAAAAGCCGTAGGGTTTTAAGTACAAGTTGAGCTCATCGCGGATCACGCCTGGCTCAACGGTAACGGTCTTTTGTTTTTCGTCGACTGCAAGGATTTTGGTAAAAAATTTGGAAACATCCACCACAAGGCCCTCGCCTACACATTGTCCCGCCAGTGAAGTTCCTGCTGTACGCGGTATAATTGGCAAATTATTACCATTGCAAAACGTAACAAGTAGCTTGATGTCTTCAAGGTTTGCCGGGTAAGCCACTCCAAAAGGAATAGCACGGTATACCGATGCATCGGTTGCATAAATTGTTCTGTGAAGCTTATCGAAAAAAAGCTTTCCGTTAAGCTTTGATTCTAAATCGGTTAACATATTTTTAGGAATATTTAACAAGACTGTGTCAACTTTAAGTTAAATTAGTACCGTATTTATTACAAATCAAAAACTAAATTTATGAAAAAGCTAATATTTTTTAGTGTTTTAGCAATAGGATTTGCAACAAGTGGGTTTTCCCAGGAAATTTCAAAAAATGCGCTCGGTCTCCGTTTAGGACAAGGCGACGGTTTTGGTGCGGAAATTTCGTATCAAAGAGCCATTGCGGCCAGCAACCGGTTGGAATTTGATTTGGGATGGAAAGACAATAGCCATTACGATGCTTTTAAAGTTACGGGCTTGTACCAATGGGTATTCCCTATTGAAGGCGACTTTAACTGGTACGTTGGTGCCGGTGGTGGTTTAGGCGGATATGATCATGACGATGATTATATTGATGGTAATGACTATGATGACAGCGGAATGTTTGGTTTTTTGGCCGGGGATGTCGGCGTGGAATACAATTTTAATATTCCGTTATTATTGTCGTTGGACTTTAGGCCTGAACTTGGCTTTGGAGATTTCGATGATGATTTTGATTTTGATATTGCATTGGGTATCCGATACCAATTCTAAAAACATAATAAAAAAAAGCCAAAGAGCCCTGAAAATACAAAGTTCAGGGCTTTTTATTTGTTAATTGTCTTTAAGGATTGGAATGAAATTTTAACTTTGTAGGGAATAAAACAGTATAAATAGAAATTAATGAGAAAAATTGGAAGTATTCTTTTATTATTCGTTGCATTAGTAGCTTGTAATAAAACAAAGGATAACACATACAAAGTAACCGTAAACGTAGATGGTGTTGAAGACGGAAAGAAAGTGTATTTACAAAAACCGGTAGATGGCCAACGCCCAGAGGTTCTTGATACATTGGAAGTTAAAGAAGGTTCTTTTGAGTTTTCTGGAGAAACAGAAGGCCCGGAAATGCATTACTTATATTTTGAAGGCATTCGGGGTGTTCTGCCTATTATTTTAGAAGAAGGAAATATTTCTGTTACGGCATACAAAGACAGCCTTAATTTCTCTAAAATTGAAGGAACCCCGTCTAATGAAGATTTTACGGCCTTTATACAAAACTCAAGAAATATCCGCAAAAAAATGATGGATATTCAAAAACAAGGCATGGAAGCGCAACAAAAAGGCGACACCGTTACCTTGAACACTTTAAAAGAAACATTTGAAGAAGTACAGCAGGAAGCTAAAGATTACGAACAGGATTTTGTGGCAAACAACAAAGATTCGTACATCTCATTGTTAGTTATACAACAAATGATGCGAACCAAGTCTAAAACCCCGGAAGAAGTAAACACGCTGTTCAAAGGTTTGTCAGAAGACATACGAAATACCGAAATGGGAAAATCCATTGCAAAAGAACTTGGCGATATAGATAAATTGGCCATTGGAGCCATAGCTCCCGATTTTTCTGCGCCCACCCCCGACGGAGAAACAATTTCTTTAAAAGAGTCTTTGGGAAAAGTTACCATCCTTGATTTTTGGGCTGCATGGTGCAAACCTTGCCGGGCCGAAAACCCCAATTTGGTAGCATTGTACAAAGAATACCATGATAAAGGATTAAATGTAGTTGGGGTTTCTCTGGATAGAAAAGCCGAAGATTGGAAAAAGGCCATTGAAGAAGATCAATTACCTTGGAAGCACATGTCTAATTTAAAATTTTGGCAAGATCCAATAGCCCAGTTATACAATATTCGCTCTATTCCAGCTACCTATATTTTGGACGAAGACGGAAAAATTATAGCAAAAGACCTTCGCGGTGAAGCTTTAAATGAAAAAATAGCAAGTTTATTGCAATAACCGTAATACGGAATATACTCAAACAAAAAAACGGGTTGCCAATTTTAATCGGTAGCCCGTTTTTGCTTGCTAATCCAATTTTTTATTATTTAAAGAAATATCCTATCGAGAATTGAATAACACGGTTACGTTGATTTAAATCGAACAATTCCTCTTAAATTTCCACATTGGGCTGTTGGGCCTTCATAGGATACTAAATTTATTTGCTTTTTAGAGTAAGGCCCGCCTACCCCGACTGCATGCCATGCATTACTTACCTGGATATATTCTTCTGACCCTATACCATACAAATCTTCTGTAGCCAGCAAGGAAGCAATCCTGGCTTCGATAAATTGAGAAGAAGGGGTTAAGTATTCCGTAAGGGTTTTATAAGCTATTTTTTCTGCTTTCTCTATACCTATGCCTGTTACGCTGTAATTTTCGCCATTATCGTTTACATCTTCCCCACCTTCAGTAAGTAAATAAAACCAAAAGTTTGCTATACCACTATTTATGTGTACTCCTCCATTGTCTGTGGCCATATCGTCGGGATTTGCCCAGTTCATGCCTCCGTAGGTATCCGGTTGATTAAAGTCGTTTGGATTCGACATACTTCTCATCGATCCATATTGATAGATTTCATTACCTAACTGCCATATGTCTTCTGGGGTATCTTTTCCTACATTAAACTCTATTGCGATACCAAACATATCGCTAAAGGCCTCGTTTAACGCCCCTGATTCTCCTTGATAAATTAGTCCGGCAGAAAATTGTGTAACGGCATGCGTTAACTCGTGGCCTACAATCCCTAATGATGTAAAGGGGTTGTTGTTGCTTCCATCTCCAAATTGGGCCCATCCACCGGTCCATGATGCATTGCTGTATCTATTGCCTAAATGAGCAAGCCCAATTATGGTCATTCCGTTATCGTCTACACTATTTCTGTTAAACTTGTCGGCATAATAGTTTATAGATTGTTCCAGCCCCCATTGAATATCAATAGCGACTTCATCATGCGAGGGATTGTTAAGGTTCCATAAGTTGTCTCCGTCAACAAATTCAGTGATGATCTCATCAGAAGGGTACGGTGCATTGTTCATGTTCCATGTAACTACTTCTGTATCGAATTTTCCCGTAATTCCGCCTAATTTAAACCCTTCTTCAAAGCGGTGGGTTGAAAATTCCACATTTCCAGAATAACGACCAGCACCCGTACCTCTGTAATAATCGGTATCCATTTGCAAGTCTAGTTTTAAAATGACATTGCCAGAGTTGGCATCTACATAAATTGTTTGACTGGATTGGGGCTGTAGCGCATATATGTTGTATTTCCATGCCAAATGATGGCTTTTTAACTGCGAAGAAAATTCTGGTCCTACATACACCAGCTCTCCTTTAGGCTTACTGCCTATTTTTTTGTCGAGCATTGAAGCCATTTTGGTGCTTTCCCAAATATATTTTTTTGCACTTACCATCGCCAATGCTTTATTTAAAGCGGTTTCTGCGCCAATGGAAGGGCTACTGCTTAATGGCTGGATATTTTCTGTTATGGTACCAAATGCCGCAACTTCCTTTCCGGTCTCCCTAACTTTATAATAGGCGCCTTCCCTATTAAAACCTTGTTTTTTGCGTCGAGGTTTTGTTTTAGCTCCTGCTGTTTAGCCTTTAGTATTTCCCGCTCCAGACGGCTTTTTACATTTTTGTTTCTCTACCTAATAAGCAGTATTGCCAAAACAAGAATACCCACTACCAGTATAAGTCCGACCACATAATACTTAAAACGTTTTTTTTCTTCGTTCAGGGCTTGTATCTGCGACCGGGTTTTGTATTCCTGCTCCAATTTTAACCGTTCTACATTTACGGCTTTCTCTTCTATGTTCAAGCTGTCCCTTATGGCATTATAGCGCTCGTAATACTGGGCGGCCTTTTTATAATCTTCTTTACTAATATAGGATTTGTATAAAATATTAGTTACTTTTTCATTGGTGAAGCTATAAAAATTATCCTTGTCCAAATTGAGTGTTTTAGCGGCGTACACGATGGCAGAATCGTTTTGGTTCCTCATGTAATAATATTGAGAAAGGGAGCTATATACAAATGCTTTGGTAGAACTGTCAATAGGGAGTTTGGTATTGGCCAATGCTTTTTCGAAGTACTATTTTGTTTGCAGGCTATCGCTTTTTAAATAATAAGCACGCGCCAAATTGGTATATACATACACATTTAGGGTATTGTTTTTAAGCTTTTTGGAAATTGAATGTGCTTTTTTTGAAGTAATACAAAGAAGAATCAATATCGTTGCTTAAATAAAGGGTCCCCTATTGTTAAGGATCTTTACCAATTGCACCGAATCGTTTTTCTTTGCCTGATACGCATAAACGTGCATAAAATATTCCATTGCCCTGTCTTTGTCGTTGCCTTGGGCATAAATAATGGCCAGGTTGTTTTCCATTTTGGCCATTTCGGTATGGTTGCCCTGCTTTTTATAAATGGCATAGGCTTTTTGGTAATAATCCAAGGTTACATCCAAAACATCTTTTGATGAATACATTTTGGCGGCCGTAATATAAATAGGTGCCAAAAAGGCTTCGGGGTCGTTGGATTTCTTCGCTTCGTTTTCGGCCAGTTCCAAATACGTAATGGCCCTTTCCCAGTCTGTGCCCATAAATTGCAAAGCGATTTGCTGGCTTAGCTCAATTCTTCTCTCAAGGTTTTCCGTAAGGTTTAAACTGTCTATCAATTTGCTTTGCGGACTTTGGCAATAACCATATCCCACCACCAAAAGCATCAAGAAATATATTATTTTTAGCCCCATTGCACATTACTAAAGAACATGTATTGCAAAATCTCCGCTTTGCGGAAATATTGAAAAACAAATTCCATTTGGTATTTTTAAAAAGAAGGGCCTAAGATATTAAAAAAGTGTGTTTTTTAATGGAATATGTCCTGATTTCTGTTTTTTAACATGATTACTCTTCACCACAATAAAAAAAGGATTACCCTAATGGCAATCCCTTTTCTATTTTTTATATATGAAGCTGATGTTATTTCAGCTCAAAGGAAGCATTTATGGTAGCTTTTACGACCATTTCCCCGATTGCTATTGTGTTTTCGGCCGAGCCACTGTCTGAAGCCTTCATCATTTCCATTCTGTATACAGGCTGTGGCGGCGCGATAGATCCCGATTCGGATATATTCATGGCCTTTCCAATGCTCTGGCCAATGGCCGCAGCATATTCATTTGCCTTTTCTTTTGCATCTTTAATCGCGGCAATGCGGGCCTGGGAGTTCAGTTCATCTATTTTAGTGGACTTGAAAGTCACGCCATCGATCCTATTAATACCGGCATTCAAGAGCCCTTGTGTAAACTCGGCATATTTGCTTAAATCCTTCAATAAAATGGAAATGGACTGGTTGGCCACGTATTTATATTCCTTGGTTTGGTAATCGTAGTTTTTGTTCAGGTTGATATATTCGGTCTTTACATCTTTATCGTCGATTTTCATCGACTTTGTATATTTCAAAACTTTGTCAATAGCAGCATCGTTATCGGTCTTAACCTTTTGTGCCGAATTACCTTCGCTTTCCACACGGACTTTTATCAATACTTGATCTGGAACAACTTTTATGGTGCCTTCCCCTTCAACAGAAATAGAAGGTGTTGCCATTTGCTGTGCTTGTAAATTTGTAATACCCATAATTGCGATTGCTAAAATGATTATTTTTTTCATAAATCTTGCTTTTTGATTTTTACTATAAATTATTTGGTTTCTTTTTATAATAGCATACCATACCAAACACGGTGCCAAACTATATTTTTCCGGTTTTTTCCAGTATAAACAAAACAATAATCGGTATGGCGAGCAAGGCAACCATTAAAGGTTCTTGCGTAACGAGCGACGGACTAAAGATAAGTGTCATTACATAACCGCCAATGGCGCCGCCAAAATGTGCCGTATGACCTATGTTCCCTATGCGCGCCTTCATCCCGTAGATAGAATATAGCAAATAGCCAATTCCAAAAATATAGGCCGGTATGGGAATGGGTATAAAGAAAAACGCCAACCGCATGCCGGGTTGCAATAAAATAGCGGCATAAAGCACGCCTGTTACTGCACCACTTGCGCCAACTGCACTGTAATGGTATTCTTCTTTATGGAAATTAAGCGACAATAAACTACCCGTAAGCAAACTAACAAAGTAGATTACCAGAAATTTGGGGTCGCCAAAATGGCGGACTACAATGGGGGCAAAAAAATAAAGCGTCAACATGTTAAACAGCAGGTGCGTAAAATCTACATGCAGAAACCCCGAGGTTAATGCCCTTATGTGCTCCCCACGGCGAATGGCGCCTATGTTGAATTTGTAACGTTCGAAAAAAGAGAAATCATTAAAGCCTTTTATGGAAACCAATACGTTGGCGGCAATAATAACAATGGTTGCAATACTTAAATTCATAAACAACAAAAAGGTTTAGCATCAAATATAGCTATATTTCCTCTTTAACGGATGAGATTTTGATGCGAAAAATATAAATCCGGGTTTCATCTAAAAAGTAGAACTGTAATTTTCCTGCCAATTTTTTTAATAAATTTCCCACGAAAAAAATTTGTTTACATTTGCCAAAATACTTACTGGATGCAATTACTGATTTATTTGCTTACCTACCCCATTTTATGGTGTATATCTATTCTTCCGTTCCCTATATTTTACAAGGTTTCAGATGGTATTTTTATGCTTTTGTACCATGTAATTGGATATAGAAAAAAACTGGTTTTAAAAAACTTAGAACTTTGCTTTCCCGAAAAAAGTGAAGCCGAACTACTGGTTATCAGAAAGAAATTTTACCAACATATGTGCGATCTTTTCTTGGAGATGATAAAATCGTTGACCATGTCGCGCAAAGAAATGGACAAAAGGGCGGTATTCCACAATTTGGAATTGCTCGACAAATATGCCGAGGAAAATAAAAGCGTTGCCCTGCTTTGTGGCCATTATGCCAATTACGAATGGGTGCTCTCTCTTGGGAACCACATAAAACATAATGGTTATGGCATTTATTCACCTTTAACAAATAAGTATTTTGACAGGCTAATAAAAAAAACCCGGAAAAAAAATGGCGGCGAGCTCGTTTCCAGGTACAATACAGCCAAGGTAATTTTAAAGCATCAACGAGAAAACCATTTGTCGTTGTATGGTTTTGTAAACGATCAATCCCCGCAGGTACAGCATACAAAATACTGGCGGGAATTTTTTGGTGTAAAAGTGCCTGTTTTTACTGCCGCCGAGACCTTAGCAAAGAAATTCGACATGGCCGTGGTTTTCTTTTGCATAAAGAAAGTTAAACGAGGGTATTACGAAACCACCATCGTAAACATAACCGATAGTTCCAAGGATTTTCCCGATTATAAAATAACCGATATTTATTGGGAATACTTAGAAAAAGAGATAAGTAACCAGCCCGAATACTATTTATGGACGCACAACCGCTTTAAACACAAAGACAAGGCCCCAAAGGATTAGTTAGCTGTTCATCGTCGGAATTAATTATCCTTACCGGGCTTTAAATATTCATCTGTAAAATGTGCTGCGTGTTTTTCTTTCGAAAATTTTTTATCGTTATAAGATTTAGAAGCGCCTTTTGGGATTGACAAACTTTTCCATTCGGCGCCTTTTAGCAATGTTCCCAGAAATACAATCTGACCAATATGATAAGAATAATGCGCCAGTTGCCTGTTTATGGCCTCCATTACACTATGACCTTGATTGCGGATATAAATTTGCTGATGGAAATTAGTTTCGTCCAGACTGTCAAGGGCGTTGAACAAACAGCGCCAGCCGGCATCCCATTTTTGCAACATTTCTTCTTTTGAAGCTATTACATCTTCAAACTCCAAATCACGCTCCCGCCATTCTTTTTCACCATCTTCGGTAAGGAAATTTGTCCACCGCGACAACATATTCCCCCATAAATGATTAACAATAATGGCAATAGAATTGCTTTCACCATTGTATTTCCAGAACAAGTCCTTTTCCTGCACTTGCCCAAAGGTTAACTCGCCCAGTTTTTTGTAATAGGCAAATTGTTTTTTTACGCTATTGATGTACTCTGTTTGCATCCAAGAAATATATTTCTAATACTAAAATTACAAAATTCAATCAAAAAAAGACTGTATTTTAAATTCATTAAAAAATACTTATATAATTTTTAGTCTATATAAAATATTTTATTATTTTAGCCCATATACTATGTAATACGAATTTTATGATTAAAAAACTACTCATTCTCAGTCTATTCCAACTACAAACTTTTTATCTGCCCAGTCTACATGGGAGCTTTTAAATCCAAAGCCTTCCATTCTAGACGGAAGGGCAATTGCCTTTTCTTCAGATAATGATGGGTTTATTATAAACCAAAGCGAGCTGTTATATACAGAAGACAGTGGCACTACGTGGAATTTAAAACAAAATATCGACAGTGGTAACGACATAGCTTTTTACAATACTACAGGTTATATTGTAGGTGATTATGGTTATGTATTAAAAATAATCGATAGCGGTGTTACCTGGAATAAAATTAATATTAATTCGGGGCAAAGTCTTACCGAAATTGATATCATTGATGAAAATAACATTGTAATTGCAGGAGAAAATTATATTTATAAAACGACCAACAGTGGCAATACATGGGAAAGTTTTTCTATAAATGATGATTATGTATCCATACAAGGTCTTGACTTTATAGATGCACTTTCCGGCTATGTAATATTATATAACGGAGATATATACATGACTGAGGATGGAGGTGCTACATGGACACAATCATTAAATGTTGAATATTATTATAATTCTGATGCTTTTATACATTTTTTTAATGGTTTAACCGGGATTGCCTCCAATGAAAATGGCATCTATAAAACAATTGATGGAGGTATTTCATGGTCAATCGTTAACAATACCGTGCATTTAAAATCCGTATACTTTGTTGATGAAAATATAGGCTATGGGAATGATTATTATGGAGCGACATACAAAACCGAAGATGGCGGAGAAACATGGCAGGTAATACATACGCAAGAAAATGCAGATTATACAGTATACAGACATCTATTTTTTTAAGTGAGTCTAATGGATTTACCATAGGTAAATATGGGAAAATATATAGAACAACCGATAGTGGACAAAATTGGGACAGATATACATTTTATGACGACATCAAACAATTACAGTTCGTTAGTACTTCACTTGCCTTTGTGGCTTCTGGAAAAGATGTGTATACTACTGAAGACAGCGGACAAACATGGAAATACCTTAGTACTTTTGAAAAACGGATTGTAAGTCTGAAATTTATAAATGAAAATACTGGCTATTTAATTACACTTAGTTCTGTATACAAAACTACTGACGGAGGCGTAACTTGGGAAGAAAAAAACAATGGTATTACAACAAATTTTCAGGACAATTTGCTCTGTATTGACTTTGCAGATGAAAATACAGGTATTATAAGTGGAGGATCTTACGAAGATACAGTCACCTACAAAACTTCCGATGGTGGAGAAACATGGACCTCTATTTACGAAGATGACTATTCAATTTCTACATTCGATTTTATAGATAAAGAAAGACACAGGATATCTTAAAAATAATTCTTCCGACCTATACAAAACAACAGATGGCGGTGAAAACTGGAACCTTGTTAAAAGTAACAATTATGCCTATGGTTATAAATTAAAATTTTACAACAATAACATCGGGTACCTGTATGGCACATATGGAAATTTGTTTAAGACAGAAAATGGAGGCATTTCATGGGAAGATGTTTATTCAAATAGCTTTTATTCAGAAAAAGCAATTTTCGAATTATATGATGATGCCATTTATATAACTACCAGAAATGGACAGATAAAGAAAAGCAACGTAGAATACGATACTGTAAGCATTGCTCTTACAGGTTCCTATTACAATATAGAAAAAGAACCCGTAATACTTAAAGGAAATGTTACCTCTAATGGAGACGAAATTACCGATATTAAATTTTTGTACGGTACAGACTACTCAAACCTAGACAAAGAAATAAGTGCATCAACTACAACTGTCAAGGCCAACCAATCTATAAACGTAACTAGCGAGTTATCTGGGTTGGAAGCCAATAATTATTACAATTTCCAGTTGGTCGACACAAGTAATGAGGTGGTCTATAAAAGCGAGATAAGTTCGTTTTATACACCCGATGAATATGATATAGAAGTCGATTATCCTAATGCAAGGGACAATGACACCGTAGAGTTAATTGCCAATATAAGTAGTTTTAATAAAAAAGTGACAAATATTGAATTTGTTTACGGTACGCAAGCAGATTCCCTTGTATATAGCATTTCGGCTGATTCACTTGCGGTAGGTCCAGGTGAGCATCAAGTTAGAGCTAAACTTACCGGGTTAATGCCTGACACACAGTATTATGTTAACGTTAAGGCCAATTATGATGGAAAGAAAATTTCCGGTTATTTTATTAAAGAGTTTAAAACAAAACCCGATTATACTTTTTACACATACTCATCTCAATATGAGGCCGGAACCGCCCAACTGCAAGCCGAAATATATGCCTATGAAGACGATTTAAAGAACATTAGTTTTGAATATGGCACTTCTATGGAAATGATGAACTCAGTAGTAACCTCACCCTCAATCATAAAAGCAAATGATGAATTCAATAATTATGTCAATGCCGAAATAAGTGGGCTGGATACAAATTCAACCTATTTTTATAGGCTAAAAGCTTTACAGGGGGACACCTATGTATATAGCGAAATAAACGCCTTTAATTTTAATAGAACGCTATCTATAAGCAACATAGAAGGCATAGAGAACGAGGACAACTCAGTACTCTTAAAAGGCTACATATACCCAGGGTATAATTCTGTTTCAAATATTGTTTTTGAATATGGTTTGACCACCGAATATGGAAATACCCTTATTACAACACCCGACTATATTTACGAAGGAGGTTTTGTTAAAGCCGTCATTCCAGGTAGTCTATTAGTAGAAAACACAACCTATCATTTCAGGTTAAAATACTACGACTATAATGGTGAAAATTTTTCAAACGATTTTAGTTTTACTACCGTTGAAAGATATGCCGTAGATGAAGATAATTACAAAATAGAGTTTACCAACGAAACCTGCTTGAATAAAAACAATGGCACCATTAAAGTAACCCCTATAATTGTGCAAAATTATGAAGCTATTGTAAACAACGAAGCACATACATTTACCAATGAACTTTTGTTGGAAAATCTGGAGCCGGGCAACTATTCTGTATGCTTGTCCATAGCCGGGAAAAAAGAATCCGGGCAATGTTTCGAGGTTCAAGTTGGTGGTGCAGAAGAAATTGCTGGAAAAATAGAGAGCAATAAAACATTAAATACTCAAAAACAGGGTTTCATTTTATATTGCAAACGGAACGGCTCCTTATACGGTCGTAGCCAATGAAAAAACCGTCGGGACCTATTCCAATAGATCGTTCGACGCAGTTATTGCAGAAGACGGGCTTGTGGAAGTATATTCTAGCCTTCCATGCGAAGGTAAAATAGAAAAATATATTTCCAACAGCTCAACTTATGCGTATCCAAATCCGGTTAGCAATTATACCAATATTATTTTTCCGGCCTCTCAGCAAAAAAATACAAAAGAGATACTCGTAGAACTAATTGACAGTTCCGGAAAAATCATTATTCATAATTCTTATACCATAAACCATAATAAGGTAGAAATAAATATGAGTACACTAAGTCCCGGACTGTATTTTGTTAAAGTATATGCAGATGAAGTAGAAACCATTAAAATAATAAAGAAATGAAAAAATTAAATTTTCTATATATAGTTACAATAGCATTATTTACCATAGCATGCGGCGGTTCAGATGACGGGCCAGATCCAGAGCCGAAGCCAAAACCTGAACCTGTTAACAACATTCCAAGCATTCCACATTTGGATTATCCTACCGAAGATTTGGTCTGCATAGACAGTGAAGTAAATTTTAAATGGCTAGCTTCTACAGATAAAGATGGCGATAAAATTATGTATCAAATACAGATAAGCAATAAATCTGACTTTTCTACAACGGCTTACAACGATTTAACACCCGATCTCAATAAAACATATGCTTTACCAAAAGGAAAAATTTTTTATTGGAGGGTCAAAGCTACAGACAACAATGAAGGAGAAAGCAAATACACAAATGCTTCCCGCTTTTTTACCGAACGTGATGCCGAAACAAACCAAGTTCCAAACCAACCCGTAATTATAGCACCGGCAAATAACACATCGGTTTCTTCTAATATGATAACCTTAAAATGGGAAGGAACAGATCCCGATAACGATGCCGTTACCTTCGATTTGTATTTTGGAAAGCATATGGATTCATTACCAATAATTTCAGAGTCTGCCAAGCAAAATAATTATCAGGCAACTTTAGAACCAAATACTACGTATTATTGGAGAGTTATAGTTAAAGACGACAAAGGCGGTGTAACCATAGGCAGCCTTTGGAGCTTTACCACCAATTAAACCTACTCTTTGTGAAGAAAGGTTAAAAAGGTCTAAAAAATAATCTGCTACTGTCAAACTGAGCCCAGTCCAAAAAACATTTGTCTGGGCTCAGTACGGCATTCTTGTTTTTCTATGCTTATTTAGCCCCTTTTGCTTAATATTTATTATTAAAACTACAGCCCAGCTATTTTGCCTATTTCGGCAATAAACTTATCGGCAAGTCCATTAGCTTCTTGTTGCGATTTTGCTTCGGTGTAAATCCTAATAATCGGTTCGGTGTTCGATTTTCTCAAGTGCACCCAATTTTCAGGAAAATCTATTTTTACACCATCAATGGCGCTTATATTTTCGTTGGCATACTTCTCCTCCATCGTTTTTAAAATGGCATCTACATCCAGTTGTGGCGTCAATTCAATTTTCTTTTTACTCATATAATACGATGGGTAACTATCGCGCAATTCTTTTACGGATATTCCTTTTTCGGCCAAATGAGTTAAAAACAAAGCAACGCCTACCAAAGAATCCCTTCCGTAGTGACTTTCTGGGTAAATAATACCTCCATTTCCTTCGCCACCTATAACGGCATTGTTTTTTTTCATTAAGGTAACCACGTTCACCTCTCCCACGGCCGATGCTTCATAATTTCCGCCATGTTTTTCGGTTATATCTCGCAAGGCACGAGATGATGACATATTAGAGACCGTGTTCCCTTTGGTTTTCCCTAAAACATAGTCGGCGCAGGCCACCAATGTATATTCTTCCCCAAACATTTCGCCATCGTTACTTATAAATGCTAGACGGTCCACATCGGGGTCTACTACAATGCCCAAGTGGGCTTTTTCTTTTACAACCAACTCACAAATGTCGGTTAAATGCTCTTTTAAAGGTTCCGGATTGTGTGGAAAATGCCCGGTCGGGTCGCAATACAATTCTACGACCTCTACCCCCAGCTCCTTTAATAATTTAGGGATGGCAATTCCTCCAGTGGAGTTTACGCCATCTACAACCACTTTAAACTTGGCTGCCTTAATTTTTTCAGCATCAACTAAATCCAGATTTAAAACTTCGTCAATATGGATGTCTATATAAGAATCGTTTACGGTTACTTTACCTAAATTGTCTACTTCAGCAAAAGAAAAATCTTCACTTTCGGCTATTTTCAGTATTTCTTTTCCATCGTTACCGCTTAAAAATTCACCTTTATTATTCAGCAATTTCAAGGCGTTCCATTGTTTAGGATTGTGGCTTGCCGTAAGAATAATGCCGCCATCGGCTTTTTCCAGCGGAACAGCAATCTCTACAGTGGGAGTTGTGGATAAACCCAGATCAATAACATCAATTCCAAGTCCGGTTAAGGTTGAAGAAACCAAATTTTGAATCATTTCTCCTGAAATACGGGCATCGCGGCCAATAACCACTTTTACATTTTCCTTTTGAAGCTGCTTTTTTAGCCAACTGCCATAAGCGGCGGCAAATTTTACTGCATCGACCGGGGTTAAGTTTTCTCCTGTTTTTCCGCCAATGGTCCCACGTATTCCTGAAATTGATTTTATAAGTGTCATTAATTATCTTTTTATTGAATTAAAATTAAAAAAAGTTCTATCGATAACGCTGTATTATCCATAAACGGATATAAAAACGCTATTTTCAGCAAATATAAAGGTTTATGGAGTTGTAAAGTTTAACTACATGTTTTTTTAATGAAAACGATCGCTTAAAAGTTTCATTATAAATCGTAATTTTAGAAAATGAATTTTCTAGCACATATTTATTTGTCCGGAGACAATCCAAAAATTAAAGTGGCCAATTTCATGGCCGATAGCATTCGGGGGAAAAATTACGAGCGTTATCCCCCCGATTTTAAAAAGGGTATTTTGTTGCACCGTGAAATAGATACTTTTACCGATGCACACCCAACAGTAAGGCAGAGCACCAAAAAACTGCACAAAAATTACGGCCATTACAGCGGGGTTATTGTTGATATTTTTTACGACCATTTTTTGGCAAAAAATTGGAGTGATTATTCGGATGTGCCCTTGGAAGTTTATGTAGACGGTTTTTATGATTTACTGGGCGAATATTACGAGATACTCCCCATGAACGTAAAAAAAATGATGCCGTACATGATTGCCGACAACTGGTTGCTCAATTATGCCAAGCTTGAAGGCATTTCCAAGGTATTGGACGGGATGAACCGGCGCACTAAAAATAAATCTAAAATGAATTTTGCCATCCAGGACCTGGAAAAATATTATACTGAATTTGAAGCAGAGTTTACTTCGTTTTTTGAAGAACTGCAAGAATTCGCAGTCCATAAGTTAAAATCGCTTTAAACCAGCCTTAACCAAATAATATATGAAAAAACTACTACTCCTTCTCTCCATACTTATAATCAGTTGTAAATCGGAAAAAGGGCTTGTTGCCAAAAGCGCCATGGTAGTTTCGGCACGTGCCGAAGCTTCCAAAATAGGCTCGGATATTATGGAACAGGGCGGTAATGCCTTTGATGCCATGATTGCCACAAAATTTGCCCTTGCGATAGCGTATCCCTTTGCAGGAAACCTTGGCGGTGGTGGGTTTATGGTCTACAGACTCAATGACGGTCGAAATGGGTCCCTGGATTTTAGGGAAAAAGCCCCCCTGGCGGCCACAAAAAACATGTATCTGGATTCACTCGGCAATGTAATCCCCAATAAAAGCATTGTTGGGGCAACGGCCGTTGGGGTTCCCGGGAGTGTTTCCGGTCTTTTTGCAATTCATAAGAAATTTGGCACCCTCCCCATGGAAAAACTTATTCAGCCCGCAATAAATATGGCAAACCGCGGAGTTGTGGTTACAAAAAAGCAGGCCAATCGTTTAAAGCATTATCAAAAATTAATTAAAGAAGTAAGTGGCGATACCGTTTTGTTCGCCCATAATTTTAAAGAAGGAGATACCATAAAATACACGGCCTTGGCACATACCTTGGAAATTATTAAAGAAAAAGGAGAAGCTGGATTTTACAAAGGAGATATTGCCGAAAAAATAGCCGCTTTTATTCAAAAAAACGGTGGATTGATAACAAAAGAAGACCTGGCACGTTACAATGCCGTTTGGCGGGATCCGGTTGTGTTCAGTTATAAAGACTTAAAGATAATCTCCATGGGCCCACCGAGCAGTGGCGGAATTACCTTGGCCGAAATAATGAAAATGATAGCTCCATACAAAGTTGATAAACTAGGGCACAACTCGGTAAAGGCCATCCAGTTAATTACAGAAGCCGAACGACGGGCCTATGCAGACCGGGCCTATTTTTTAGGAGACCCTGATTTTGTGGAAGTTCCTGAAAAAAAATTACTTAGCGATGATTATTTAAATGAAAGAATGAATGATTTTTCTTTTAAAGCCGCAACACCTTCTTCTGAAGTATCGCACGGAGAAATCGAAATTGTGGAAAGTAACCAAACAACGCATTTTTCCATTGTGGACACTTCCGGGAATGCCATATCGGTAACCACTACGCTCAACGGTGCCTATGGATCGAAATTGTATTCTGAAGAGCTGGGCTTTTTCTTCAACAACGAAATGGACGATTTTAGTGCCAAGCCCGGTGTACCGAACATGTTTGGCCTTCTTGGTGCCGAAGCTAATAGTATTACCCCTGAAAAGCGTATGCTGAGCAGCATGACACCGACAATTGTTGAAAAAAATGGTAACTTGTTAATGGTTGTAGGTACCCCGGGCGGTTCTACCATTATTACTTCGGTGCTGCAAACCATTTTAAATGTTTATGAATTTAATATGGGGATGCAAGAAGCTGTTAACCAGCCAAGGTTTCACCACCAATGGCTTCCCGATGAAATTTTAATGGAGCCCAACGGCTTTGAAAAAGAAAAGGTAGAAACCCTAAAAGCATTGGGGTATCAAATCAACGAATCAAAAGCTAGGATAATTGGTTTAGTCGATGCAATTTTAGTGCTAAAAAACGGCACTTTAGAAGGCGGTGCCGATAAACGTGGAGATGATACCGCTATTGGCTTTTAATCCGTAAACTTGCCCCTAAAAGATGATTTAAAACTTTTAAATATGAACATACTACGTAAAATACTTAAACTATTTATTGGAATATTGCTATTTCTAATAATAATAAGCGTTGCCGTTTATTATGTGTACAACAAGCCCGTTCCTGTTGGAAAGCAAGGCCCCGAAGCTGAAGCATTGGCACAGAAAATGCTAAAAGCCATTAACTATTCCAATTATACAAAAACTAGGTATTTAGAATGGTCTTTTAACAATGTGCATCACTATAAATGGGATAAACAAGAACACCAAGCCGATGTAAAGTGGGATGATAATCAGGTAAAACTCAACCTTAAAAATTACGGAAAAAGCGAAGTTTTTATAGACGGCGTAAAAATGCATACCGAACCCCGCCAAGAACTTATAGATAAGGCTGTAAAGTATTTTAACAACGATTCTTTTTGGCTGGTTGCACCGTTTAAAATAATGGACAAAGGGGTTGAAAGAAAATTAGTGACCCTGGAAAATGGCAAGCCGGCATTGTTGGTAACCTATACCGAAGGGGGAACTACACCGGGAGATTCTTATTTGTGGATACTAAAAGACAATGGCTTTCCCGAAAGCTTTAAAATGTGGGTTAAAATTATCCCCATTGGCGGGTTACAGGCCTCTTGGGACGATTGGAAAGTAATGGAAACCACCACTTACCTACCTTCAAAACACAAGTTTTTGTTTTTTACTATCGACATGGGAGACATTAAGGCTTATAATTAGTCAGTTTTTTAAGTTTAAAGTGTAGAGCGTAGCGGTTAGTCACTTCGACGTATGGAGAAGTCGCATAATGTAATTTATCAAAATGAGTCAATCAGTTAACTAGAAACGAGGTTTCAAGTTTCAAGTTTCAAGTTGTCAAAAAAGCAAACCATAAAAAGGCATAAAGACCCACACATGTGAGCCTTTATAATTTTTGCATTTAATAGTTTGGCAATCGTATTATTAATATTGACCGTTTTAAATAAAATTCAAAATCAGTCATGATTTTCTTATTGAGGATATGATCTTGAAGGTGGTTCTCCAGAGCTTCCATACTCCAACGGATCTACGCCTGTTATATCTTGCGTGGCATAAAGCGGTATTGCAAGGTTGGGTAACACAGAAGCACGCTCGTATGTTGCATTCATACTTCCAGTTGGTGTTATAAATATGGTTAATGCATTGTTTTTCTCTCCATATTGTTCATCTTTTGGAAATGCCGCCATATAAAACCTAAATCCATCTACATAGCCTCCGTTTTCTTCTACAGTTGCAATTGATTCTGTCATATATGTGAATAATTCTTCTTTGGAATACCAACTCGATACGGACAAATTAAAATCCGGTTCTTCTTTAAATTGAATCTCTTTTATGGCTGCCTGCGCCTTTTTTAAATCAGGAGTTTTTTGTTTTAATAATTCTTTTACCAATAGCTTGTGATAACGTAAAGAATCTTTAGCCAAAAATAAATCTTCGACTTCACCAACGTATCGCTTGCTTAGATTTTCTGCAAAATCAGAAGACATCTTCTTTTTAGAAATGTCTACTTTATTCACCGTTGTTGTGTAGTCTCCAACTTTCACAATAGCAATTTCGGCATTGCTTTTTATTGGTTTTTCTGCTTCAGAAGGTGAAACTTCTTCAGAACATGATAGCACATATCATACCCAACATAAGAAAATTTAAACGTAATAAAGTTTTTTCATTATTTATGAATTTTTATGGTTATAGTATAAAAATACATGTTTGTAGGTTATAAAAAAAATGTTGAAGATTAAAATATCATAAAGATTGATTAAAATATCTATTTATATAAGTTTAGGGTTAGTGTTTTACCCCGCTTAATATGAGTTGAAACCTTTCACTCCAATTTACGTTGTTCCCGGGCATTGATGATAAACCCGATAATAAAACTGCCGTACATTACATAATTGGAAATAACCAAAATATACACATATACCGATGCCGAAAAATTGAGCTGCTTTGCAAAAATAAATATGGGCATGGTTACCAAATTGAAAAACAATATCCCCATAGTAATCCAAAATGGTAAGGTTTTATGAAAGGTTAATATTTTATCGCTTTTCAATATGGTCATTAAATACAAAAAAATAGCCAATAATGTCAATATTACACCTGCATACATATGGGGTTGTAACCAAGATTGTAAAATGTTTTTGAAATCAAATATTTCTATTACTACAAACACACTATATAGGATAATAAAAACATTTAAAGTCCTTTTTACCCTTTTGTGGTCATTTACAATTTTATAGAATAACAAATAGCAATAAAATATTAATACTGAATGAATGTTCGAAATCCATATATTCCCTCTAAATATAGACGTTTTTGGTAGCTCATTATTTAAAAATTGGCCAAAAACGGTATTAGGAAACCTCCATATTATAATTGGCACCATCTGTATAATTTCTGATATAACTGTAATACAGAGTAATAATAAAATAATAAAATAAGCCCTATTTCTATTTAAATTATATAAGATAAAAGCATAAATGACAGATATTACTTCTAAAAGCAATACTGATCTCTTTAGGTAGAATTCAAAATCTGTCATTTATATTCCCACTACTACTATTGAGGATATGTTCTTGATGGTGGTTCGCCAGTTCCACTATAATCCAACGGATCCACACCCGTTATATCTTGTGCAGCATACAAC
Organism: Galbibacter sp. PAP.153; assembly: GCF_037029175.1. NCBI lineage: Bacteria > Pseudomonadati > Bacteroidota > Flavobacteriia > Flavobacteriales > Flavobacteriaceae > Galbibacter > Galbibacter sp. PAP.153. Next base: position 57,062 of record NZ_JAZEUN010000014.1, read on the forward strand.
GGTATTGCCAAGTTGGGCAGTACGCTTCCCTCCTCTTTTCCACTGCCCATATGTCCGGTAGGGGTAATAAAAGTGGTAAGGGTATTTTTCTTTCGGTCGTCCCCCACTTTGGGGAACACCCCAATATATATTCTAAAACCATCTACTTTCCCGCCACTTTTTTCTACGGTTTCCATAGAATTGTCAATGTATGTCATTAATTCATCTACAGAATACCAGCTGGAAACAGAAAGTTCAAACTTTGGTTTTTTGGGCTTAAAGGTAACCGGTTCGCTTTGTTTTATACTTCTTCCGCTACCCGTATTTGCTTGCTGCTCTTGCAATTGCTTTACCAGTGCCTTGTAATATTCCAACGAATCGGACTGGGCAAAGAGCTCGTCCATGTCCTTTACATAACGTTTACTTAACTTTTCGGCAAGTTTTGGCGTTAACTTATGCTGGGAAAGGTCTACCGGATTGTATTCAACAAGGTTCCCTCCTTTGTTACACGATGCTAAAAAAACTACGCATAAACCCAACAGTAAGCCGTTGAGCCATTTTGGTTGATTGGTTCTCATTTTTACTTAATTTGGTTGGTTATCAATTATGTTAATTATAAATAGTTTAGGTGCTGAAAAGGCGTATAAATCAAGCCATGTTCATTATAAACCTATCCATACTACTAATATACTATAAAAAAATCAGTACCTTCATAGCTATAAAATTTCATATTGCAATATAAATAATTGAAAACAAATTAGTTACATTATTTTCACCGTTTGTTTTCGGGGAAAATCCCTTACAAGAATTCGATTAAAAGTATTTAATCAACGATGTATTGCCATAAAGTAAAGAAACGGAGGCTTTTAGACACTTAATGCCTTTTAATTTTGCAGATAAAATGATGGTTTTACCACAAATGCACCGAGTTAATGAAAAATACCATAACAAATGCATGTGGCAACCTTTGCTATGTATTTATCCTATGTAATGAGAGTTATGTTTTTCATTTTTATTTGAATTATAAATTTTCAATCCATGAAAACACTCCGCTATAAATCGTACGATCCCGCTGTTTATTTACTGGAACAAATTCTGGTGAAACTGGGTTTTCCCGTTGTAATTTCCAATTACTTCGGAAAAGATACCGAAACCGCCGTAAAAAGTTTTCAGCTTAAACACGATCTTGTTATCGATGGCATTGTAGGGGTGAAAACATGGAGCAAATTGCTAGCCATTGAGAACACTCTTTTTAATAATACGGACAAACTTCTTTCTGAAAAAGATTTAATGGACTTTTCAAAGAAATTCAATCTGGAGCTGGCCATTGTAAAAGCCATCAATGAAGTAGAAAGCAACGGAAAAGGCTTTTTAATTTCCGGAAGGGCGAAAATTTTATTTGAAGGCCATGTATTTTGGAAGGAACTTGAAAAACGCGGGATTTCTCCCGAAAAATACGTTTCTGCAAAAACCCGACACGTACTCTACCCTAAATGGACCAAAAAATACTATGTAGGTGGCGAAGGCGAATATTTGCGGTTGGAGACCGCCGCTTCCATACAAAAAAGCAAAGATTTCCATGATGCAGCCCATGCATCGGCTTCGTGGGGGGCTTTCCAGATTATGGGCTACCATTACAAAGATTTAGGTTACACCTCTGTAAATGCGTTTGTTGAGGCCATGCAAGTTCACGAAAGGGAACATTTACACGCATTTGGCATGTACTTAAAAGCAAATAAGCTCCTGCCGTTGCTACGGGAGAAAGATTGGGATGCTTTTTCAAGGGCCTATAACGGGCCTTCTTACAAAAAAAACCAGTATGACAAACGGTTAAAACTTTTGTACTTTAAATACACTGCCAAAAATTAATCGAACTCAGGTTTTAAAGTTAATTTTTTCTACAATTTGTATTAAATTTTTATTAATCCAACCGCGGTTACACAAAAAATCGCTATCTTAATTCCATAGTTCCCTTCTTACAAAGAATCAGGTATTTTCCCCTTTCCTATTATACTTATTTATACCAAATTAGCAACATAAAAGCAGCAATGATGAATATTACTACCTCATATGTGGATATGTATAACCGCATACATACCAAAACCCATGCAACTGTTGGGAAAATAAAGGATTTAATTGAAAATGAAGACATTAGTGCTTCTGATGAATTATATACTTTTTTAAAGGAAATTGAAGATACCTTTAGGCGGAATAAAATATCGGCGTTTACCGATATTGCTACGTATAGGATTGATTTACTTTCGTCCCGGATAGCATTGGATCAACGTGTGCCTCAAAAAAGCCATCAACTGGAAAAGGCAATGGCCTTGATTCCAGATATTACAAAAACGGTTCATGAAGCATTAAGGCCCATTGAAAATAGGATTAACGAGTCCAGGGTTATTATCAAGGAATTAATTTCCCAGGCGTACGACAGTAACATGGTGCAATATCACGAAGCAACGAATTTCTCTGATTTTATCAATGCTTTATGGCGTTTGTTGTTAAATCACGACAACTTTAAAACTAAAGCCACCACGGTTTCGCAGTCCATTACCAATAACGATATTTTATATATTCTAGCAGAAGAAGTGCACCCAGGTAAAAAACCAGCCCCCAAAAAGGTGGTTGGCTAACTTATTGCTCGACTAAACTGAACAATATTTCTTCATGGGTCTTTTTTTGTGCCAATAAGGCAATTGCTTTAGCGGTAAGCTGTAATATTCTTGGGTAACCACCTGTTGTTTGTGCATCTTTCATTAAAATAATTAATTTCCCCGATGGCGTAAATTGTACCGTTCCCGGTAATGTTGAAGACGTGAGTATGGAATACTTATGCGGATAAAGTTGCTGTTTTAATTGACATGCCATCCGGCTGTTTTCCTTTGCGATATTGAAAATGCCATTTAGCACCTGATATTCTTGTTCTTCCGTCAACAAATTAAACTCAGGACCTTTGTAGACTTCCAGTTCTTTTTCCTTAAAATTATGGTCCATGCCCGGCAAGTTTTCCGGTGGAGAAAACGCTTTGTGTTTCGCTATGTTTAATGTTAGCCCAATGGTTAAATGAAATTTCTCGGTAATTGAAACATACCACGACCTGCTCTCCAAAACAACTTCGGTATCAAACCCGCCCTTAACGGCCAAATAGCAACGGATTCCGCTTTTTAGTTTCCCAAACCGCAATACATCGCCCGGAACAACCTTGTAAACCTCGTCGTTATAAATTTCATTATTATTGATGGAAGGCGACATAATTGCCCCGCAAACGGCAATATAGCTTTCTTCTTCAAAAAGAAGTTCGGGCCCTGTCATGGTAATTTCCATAACGGCAGCCGTTGGGTCGTTGTTCAACAATTTGTTGGCAAACCCAGCCGAAATGGCATCCATGACGCCACTTACGGGCACACCTTTGTCGCGGTATTGAAACCTGCCCATATCTTGAATGGTAGAATAGAAACCGGGTTTATTTACCTGTATCATCGAGTTCGTATGTTTTTAAATGAAAAATTTTGGCATCTACCTGAATGCTAATCAGTTCATGCGTGGCCTTGTCTATTGGATAAAACTTAATTTTATCGCCTACGCCCACACCACAGGGATTCTCGTTTTTGGGATTAAAAACCTTCACGGGCGAATTGCCAATAATATTCCATCCGCCGGGAGATTCCTGTGGGTACACGCCGGTTTGCTCGCCCCCAATACCAACAGAACCCTGTGGTATTTTTAACCTGGGCTTGCTTCGTCTTGGATGGTGCAAGGCTTTGTTCAATCCGCCCAAATACATAAATCCCGGTAAAAAACCAATGCAATAAATGGTATACAATGGAGCCGTGTGTAGTTCTATAATTTGCGGTACCGACATCTTTTTTTCCATGGAAAAAGTTTCCATGTCGATGCCAAATTCGGCATCATAACAAACGGGAATATGCCATAATTTACGTTGGAGATTTCCAAAAATGTCTTTTTGTATGTAAAGCTGTTTTAGCTGCTCGATTAATTCTTTATGCCGAATGGGCGCTTGTGCTATTAAAGTAAGGGAGTTGTATGCCGGAACAATTTCATAACCATCCATGTTCAATAAGATCAATTTTTTGAACTTTAGTATATTGTTCAATACTTCCTCATTCACCATTCTTGGCCATTCCACCAACAATGCCTTATCCCCGTAGGGCCGGTATTCTAGTTTAAATCTATCCAATGGCAGTTGTATATAAAGAGTTATATAGGTATTTTACAATCTGGACGGCATTTTCGGTATCAGAATGAACACAAAAAGTAGTAGCTTTTATAAAGACCGATTTTCCGTTTACGGTCACTACTTTTTGATGATTGGCAATATCCTGCACCTGTTTTAAAATAGCATTTTTATCATGAAGCACCGCATCTGGGAGTGTTCTTTTTACCAAGGATAGGTCTTCGTTATAACTCCTATCGGCAAAGGCTTCATATAATATCTGGAACCCGTTTTCTTGTGCAACATCGGCAATTATGGAATTATATGGAACATACAACAGTGCTCTTTTTTTATACATGTTAACAGCTTCCAAAAATGTGGTTGCCAAGCGTTTGTCCCGGGCAATATCGTTGTACAGCGCACCGTGTGGTTTTATATGATGTAGTTTTCCGTTGCATTTCTGTAAAACATTATCAAAATTTCCCAGTTGAAGCGAGATGCTTTCCTTTAAATCTTTTGCTGAAAGATCAACAGATTTCCGACCAAAATTTTCCTTATCGGGATAAGACGGATGCGCACCAATGAGTACCTTGTATTTCAACGCCAAGCCCACCACCTCTTTCATGCTTTGCAAATCTCCGGCATGGCCGCCACAGGCAATATTGCACGATTGAATATAAGGCATTATTTCGTTTTCATTGAAAGTACCCTCACCTAAATCGCAGTTAATATTTATTGTTTCCATTTTATCTTCAGGCAACATTAATCTGTAATTTATTGATTAAATAACTTCTATAATAAATATAACATAAGTTTTTGCTTTGGCTAAATAAATTTAGGATTATTAATATATAGGAGCTATGTTTAGTGTATTTGTAGCTTTACCCTAACCAACCATCCCTATCCAAGCTTCTGTATTGAATGGCCTCACTGATATGAACTGGCATTATTTGGGTTTCGTTTTCCAGATTGGCAATGGTGCGGGAAACTTTAAGTATGCGGTCGTAAGCCCTTGCCGAAAGGTTTAGGCGTTCCATGGCTTTTTTCAGCAATGTTTTGGACTCATCGTCCAGCACGCAAAATTTTCTAATTTGTTTTGTCCCCATTTGGGCATTGTAATGAATGTTGGGAAATTCATCAAAGCGTTCTGTCTGTAGCACTCTAGCGGCGGTAACCCTTTTTCTAATATCAATTTTTCAAACGGGACCGGGGTTACTTCAATATGAATGTCTATCCTATCTAAAAGCGGCCCCGATATTTTGCTTAAATACCGTTGCATTTCGGCCGGGGACGAAGTTACGGGGGCATCGGGATCGTTGAAATATCCGCCGGGACTTGGGTTCATGCTGGCCACCAACATAAAACTGGAAGGATACGTAACTGTAAATTTTGCCCTGGAAATGGTAACTTCCCGGTCTTCCAAGGGCTGCCGCATAACTTCCAGTACGCTCCTTTTAAACTCGGACAACTCGTCCAGAAAAAGCACGCCATTATGTGCCATGGAAATTTCTCCCGGCTACGGATAAGCGCCGCCGCCAACCAAGGCAACATCCGAAATTGTATGGTGTGGGCTCCTAAATGGACGCTGGTTCATGATGCCTTTTTCTACCGTCCTTCCTGTAACAGAATGTATTTTTGTTGTTTCCAGTGCCTCGTTTAGTGTCATTGGTGGTAAAATAGAAGACAACCGCTTGGCCAACATTGTCTTTCCGGCGCCTGGCGGACCAATAAGTATGATGTTATGCCCTCCAGCGGCGGCAATTTCCATGCTTCTTTTAATACTTTCCTGTCCTTTTACATCAGCAAAATCATATTCGGGAAAATTAAGCGTTTTATAGAATTCTTCTTGAATGTTAACTTTTGTGGGCGTTAAAACAACCTCTTTGTCAAAATGCTCGATGACTTCAAGAATGTCTGTCACCCCATATATATCAACTCCTTCAACTATGGCCGCTTCCTTGGCATTTTCATTGGGCAGGATAAATTTTTTAAACCCTTCGCCCTTGGCCTTTATTGCAATAGGAAGCGCACCTTTTATGGGCTGTAGGGTTCCATCCAACGACAATTCGCCCATAATAATATAGTCGTCAAGATTATCGGCTTTAATCTGTTCAGAAGCTGCCAGAATGCCTATGGCCAAAGTAAGGTCGTAAGCCGAGCCTTCCTTGTGCATATCGGCTGGTGCCATGTTTATGGTAATTTTTTTTCCGGGGATTTTATATCCGTGATACTATAACGCAGAAGCTATTCTATAATTACTTTCTTTAATGGCGTTGTTTGGCAATCCTACCAAATGGTAGCCTATGCCCTGCCCTATGTTGACTTCAACGGTAATGGTTGTAGCTTCAATTCCAAAAACGGCACTTCCAAATACTTTTCGTATCATAAAATTATATTTATAATCTAAATATATTAAAAAATATGCTATAATAAAGAATTAGGTTCGTTATATCTATAAAAAGACCGTGTATCCTATTAATCAAAGAAGTTGAAGTGAGTTTAATTTTTTAGAAGAATAAAACGGTATCTATTTCCAGAAAATTATTCCTTGATGATGAGCAACGAAGCTTTTACGTTTGTGTTTAAGTTCCACTCGTTTGCAGAAATTTCTCCCCCCTTATCGTCAAAAACAGCAAATTGTGCGGTATTTGGGGAATAAGCACCTTCGTTTAAAGCCCTAAACTCGATTTTGTTGAAGCCGGGCTGCAAATCGAAATAAAACCCTTTAAAGCTGCCTTCCAGAAATACATTTGGAACCACTACTTTATCATTTATAATGATGCTTACTCTATCTCCGTCTATATTTCCATGGTCCCTGCACAATATCTTTACGGTTTTGGAATTGGTTTTGAAATCTCCAAAATATTGCGTTGTGGTCGCTCCCAATTTTTCTCCGTCTTTTCTATTGTATTCGCGGTTCAGCTTTTTGTCAAAGCGGTCACCGGCATCCAAAAAAGCTTCGTTGCTATCCATTAAATTTACCTCTTTATTGGCAATGTCTACAGCGGTTTTTTCCTTTGGTGCCTCGGGAACATTGATGTCGGGAACTGCCTTAATGTCAAGTGGCTTTTCTTCGGGGGCTTCGTTGTTTGGTTGTTCTGTTGCACCTAAACCTTTTAATGGAATTGGCGTATTTGGCAAATCTCCCTGTGCATATGTATTTAGTCCTATCAATAATACGCTCAATGTGAATAAAACCTTCATTTTTTCATTAAAATTCATATTCGCAATAAATATAGATATAGAATTCTTCTTGACTTTTTTAAATCATGTAAAAATAATAACCAAATCTATGCCAAAGCTTTAAATTATGTTAATTTGAATTTAATTTCCTTACATGCCGCATCAGATAAAAAGAAATTTAACCTGTTTTTTTATTCACCAAAAAAAGAAAAAGCCAATTTTTGAAGCGGTTTGAATGCTAAAAATTGGCTTTCCGGGTTGGTTAATTAAGAATTACCCTTTATCCCTTTCAAGTTGCCGTTGAATTTTACTTATTGCAGATTCTATGGATTTTTCGGGTTCTATTACATTGTATGTCCCCCAGAATTCGGGGTCTGAAAACCCAGAGGCTTCATCTGCTATAATAATCGACGGCCTCAACCTTTCTTTTGATTTTATGTCTCTTCCAGTTCCGTTTTCATGCCAGTCGGTAATTGCCATTTCACTGCTTACGTAATACTTTGAGTTAAATAATTTACCCTTCCGGTCTACAACAAAGGCCAGTTGTACATTGCCATAACCATAATACCATTTTCCGCTTTTAATCCGGTAATCTACCCTATATGAAGCTTCTGTAGGGTATACGTCTATATCGTTCGGTTTTCTCCTTACCAGTAGGTCGCTGGCCTTTTCTTTGTCTTCAACATTTAAGTTAAAAACAGCGCTTGCCAGTGCTTTTGTTTCGGCATCGATATACAGTTTGCCATAAAATAATGGCTCAATAACACTTTCTTTTTGCTTAAAACTAACTACATAGACCGGCTTGTCGTTTATGTTGGTGGAGGCGTCAAAACTAAAATCGTAATAAGTAATCAATTCTTTTGTAAATATATATTCGGGATATTTCATAATATCCACAAAAAGCGGTGTAAAAGGCCCTCCTTGCAGTTTTAATGCCACGGTATCCAAACGCGAATAGTTTGTACTTTTTCTGGATTTGTACAGATCGATGATATCTTTTTTTGCTGATGAATTAGGCTGTTTATAAATATAAGCCACCGCTTCTGAAAGCGATGCGTCCCGTCGCCTCTTTTTAATGGTTTCCCTGTAAAAGGCGGTCATTTTAACGGGCTGGGTCAAGTAATTTTCCCCGTTTTTTTTAAGCATGGCCAAAACCAGGCTCAATGCATCTTTTGGAGCGCTCAAATCTATTTGAGGCAATTCTATGGATACAGGGCTCAATGCAATTTCATTGTCTTCTTTTTTTAAGTTGGTTAACGGCACTATTTTTTGCTGATATCCTAAAAAAGATACAATTACGTTGTTTGAACGTATGGAATCGTGCACTTTTAGCACAAATTCCCCTTCTGAATTGGTTATTGAGCTTATGTTTGTATTTTCTACGGCCAAGGTTGCAAAAACTAATTTATCGTTTGTCTTGCTATCTATAACAGTTCCTTTGTATTCTTTATATTTTAAAGTGTCTTGTGCTAAAACAAGGGGGATGTTAATAGCATTGGTTGTAAAACAAGCCATTAAAATAAAGAATTGCACATATAAAACAGGCTTTTTTAAAAGAATGCTCACCATATGCCTGAAATTTTTAATTAAACCATTAAAAGATACAATATTTTTTGAAATAATTATAAAATATATATCGTTTTTTAACGTTCTATGACAGAAGGTAAATTTGATTCAAAAAAAATCTCCCACGATGAACATCCGGGAGATTTAAGTAGGATTCAGGTAAGACTTGAAGCAAGTCTTTTCTGTTGATTTGAATATAAAATATGTTATGGGGCAATAAGCATATTTTAAATTCAGACTAAAAGTACATGAGATTTATAACAATTAAAATTTTTTGTTGTAAAACCCCTTTTTTTGTATGTGTACGTTTTTTAAATGTGTATTTAATGCAAAATTACGATAATGATTTATCGATGTTTTGATATAAAATACTTGAAATTAATTTCATTAAGTCTTCAAAAACCACGGGCTTTTCAATAATTCCGTCAACATTTAATTGTAACGAAGCAATTGCTTTTTTTTGCTGCTCTTTTGAAACTGCAATAATTGTGGGAATATTAAGTTGTAATTCCTTTTCAATCCGCTCAACAAAATTAAGCCCTGCATAACTGCTGGACGACAATCCAAACACAACAATATCGGGTTTATTGAATTTTAAAGTATTAAACAACATTGCTTCATTTAACTGGGTAACAACATGGTAACCATGTTTTTTCAACCTGAAAGACAGCAAAGAAGCTACCATTCTATCGTCTTCAACCAATAAAATGCTTTTTTTATTCATCCAAAAGTTCTATTTGCTGTTTAACTTCACTTAAAACGTGGGTATATTCTTTTTTAAAGTCGGCAATGAGTTTTTCAATGTTCTTAAAAGTATCCAAGTGCTGGCATTCGGTTTGTATAACGTCTATGTAGTCCAACAAAGAATACGCTTGTATCATTTCCAGTCCGTTTTTTATTTTATGAGCCGCCCTGGAAATAGAAAAGCGGTCTTTGGCCTTGAGATATATAGCGGTAGCATCGTAAAATTCTTCAATGTTCTCATTCAGCAACAAAACAATTTCGCTTATGTATTCCTTGTCGCCAAGGCAATCGTTTACCAGTTTGGTAATATCGGCTCTTTTTAATCTTTTTTCTCTATTCACTCCTAGTATGGTATTATTAATCATTACATACAATTATACTGTTCAACTTAGCTTTGGTGTCTATTTTCATAACCATATAAGCTGGTTGGTATACGTTGTTTAAATAGTTTGATTTGGCCAACTAAACATAAATTAAAAAGACCCCAAATCCTTATAATTTACGTTTAACAGTAACAAACATATTTCTAATCGAAAGGAAATAAAATTTTTTGTTGTGTAGTGCAATTTTTTGTATGTGAAAAAAGTCAATTACGAAACCAGCAGATTATCTTAAATTTTGAAGGATAAAATCAATGGTTGCATTGGTGTTTTTATTGCCTGAATACGAATCGGTTATATGTACCGACTTAGAAGCCAGGCCGTATTCTTGCAGTTTTAGAATAGAGTCTACCCTGTCCAGCGATACCTTTCCGGTGAGTAATGGTGTAAGCGGTTGCCCTTTTTTATAATACTCGTATATTTTTTTTAGTCCGGTGAGGTATAAAAAATCTTTGGTAAAACCGCCTCCGCGGTGTATCCTTAAGGTTATAATAAAGGCCTTGTCCCTATCCAATTTATATTGGTTGTGCAAAAGGTCGAAGGTATCGGCAAACGAATATCCTTTTATTAGGCTATCGGCCGCTATTACACGGTATGCCAATATTTTTAATCGGTCCAGGGTCAAGGCGCCGCTCATGTATTCGCTAAATACGGCCAACCCTTCTTGTGTTTCCACGTTTTTTGGAAAACCATTTGAAAAAATCTTCAACGGTTGGTTAAGTCCGTTAAAAGTAGTTACCATATGCACCCCTATTTCATGGTTTGCCAAGGTTTTTAGTTGATTGTCGCTAAAACGGGCGTTCTTTTTAATGGCAAGGGTCTGGGTACTGTTGGAAACCATGGCATCGGCAGCAATGCTTGTAGACAATTTTATGTTTAAAGGAAAATCATAACGTTTTACAAAATCTTCAAAATAAGCCTTAGCATCGAGGGCCGTATATCTTTTTTCTGAATCCGAAGATGCAAGCTGATCTTTTAAATGAAGGATAAAGTTGGCATTGGCAACATCTTTTTCTTTTGGGGTACCGTACAGGCGCAAGCTATTGTAAAAAAATTTCTTTTGCTCCCCTATTGCCTCGGCACATTGCACCATATTGGCATAATAATAAATAACGCTCTGGTAAAGCGACCGTATATCGTTGTCCGGTATTTTTTCAAGCCTGTTAGAAAACAAGGCCCGTTGCAACTTATAGGCGTTAAAGTTCTGCTTAGGATATTTAAAAACAGGTTCTTCGGTATATTTTGACGAGAAAAAGCGGTGTTTTTCCTTTTCGGCATTCAAAGGGTTTAAATAACTAAGCAATTCAATGCGCTTGATAAGCCTGTCCAGGTTCTTATCTATTTCAATAAGGTCTATATGCTCCCTTATAAGGTCGTCGGCAATCATTACACTTCACTTTTAAGCTCGGTTTTATTTGGGTCGTAATCCAGCATGCCTTCGCTTTTGGCAATTAAAGAACAAACGGTTGCGTCTCCTGTTACGTTTACAACGGTACGCATCATGTCCAAGATTCTATCTACAGGAAGTATAATACCGATCCAGGCTGGGTTAAGCCCAACCGATTGAAGCACGATAATGAGCATTACCAATCCTGCACTTGGTACTGCCGCAGACCCAATAGAGGCCAAAGTAGCCGTAAGTACAATGGTTAACTGCTGACCAATGGTTAAGTCGATCATGTGCAACTGAGCCAAGAAAACAACGGCAACCGCCTGATACAAACACGTTCCGTCCATATTGACCGTTGCCCCAATGGGCAGTACAAAGCTTGTAATCTTTTTGTTCACCCCCAAGTTATCTTCCACACATTCCATTGTTACCGGAAGCGTGGCCGCACTGCTCGACGTAGAGAATGCCAAGGTTTGTGCCGGGCTCATTGCTTTAAAAAAGCCAAAGTATGATACGACCCGAACAAAAATCTTGAAGATTCCCGGGTATATTACAAAAATCATTATGGTCAAGCCCAAAATTACGGTTAGCGAGTACCAGCTTAAACCTTTAAAAATTTCCAGAACCTTGCCTATATCGTCACCGGCCATTTTGCTTACTACGCCTGCAAGAAGTGCAAATACAAAGAAAGGAGCGGCTTTCATGATTAAAGCTACCATTTTAAGGAATACTTCCATGACACCGTCTACAAAAGCAAGTACCGGTTTGGATTTATCATTTGGAATAAAAAGTAAACTAATACCGAAGAAAAGGGCAAAGAATATTACCTGCAACATTAAGCCGTTATCGGCCAAAGACAAAAAGATATTATCTGGAACAATATCAACCAATGGTTTTAAGGGGCCAGCATCTTTGGTCTTGTTGGCCTCGCTCATTTTTTCACCTACTTCGCTGGTAGCGGCCTCTTTTAGCTCATCTTTGGAGAGGTCAGAAATATGTTGCGCACGCTCAAGAAAAGCCGGGTCGTGCAAATAATTAATTCCGTCTTTAATTTCTAGGTTTTCAGAAGCGGCCCACAACTCATAGCTTATCCTGTTATCTATCCTGCTTTCTTCATCAATAAGTTTTCCTGGCTTTATAAGGTTTACCAAGACCAATCCCAACGAAACCGCAAGTATTGTGGTAATAAGGTATGCCAAAAGCGTTTTGCCGCCCATTCTACCCAAACTTGACGGATCCCCAATATTGGCAACACCATTTATTATGGAAAAAAGCACCAATGGTACAGCTATAAGCTTTAATAAGTTGATAAAAATGGTGCCGAAAGGAGCTATCCAATCAATGGTAAATTGGCTCAATCCCATTTTACTGGAAAAAATTGCCCAAATAATACCAAGTATCAAACCTATAATAATCTGCCAGTGTAGTGCTAGTTTTTTCACATGAATTGTTTTAAGTTAGCAAAGATGTTTAGTTTAAGCTTTTATAATTTAGCGTAATATACTATTATTTATTAAAGTATAATCTGCCAAAACCAAGGCTGCCATAGCTTCTACAATAGGGACTGCACGTGGCACCACACATGGGTCGTGACGGCCTTTCCCTTGCATTTCCACTTCTTCTCCTTCTTTGTTTATTGTTTTTTGCGTTTGCATGATGGTAGCAACTGGTTTAAAGGCAACCCGGAAGTAAATATCCATCCCGTTGCTAATACCGCCTTGTATTCCTCCCGAATAATTTGTTTTGGTTGTACCGTCCTCATTGTAGAGGTCGTTATGCTGGCTCCCTTTCATGCTGGAGCCGCCAAAACCACTTCCGTATTCAAATCCTTTAACAGCATTAATGGAAAGCATGGCCTTGCCCAATTCTGCATGGAGCTTATCAAAAACAGGCTCTCCAAGCCCAATAGGAACATTTTGGATAACGCAGGTTACAACGCCTCCAACAGTATCGCCTTCTTTGCGGATTTGCTTGATGTAATCTTCCATTTTTGAGGCCAATGCCGTATCGGGGCAGCGCACTATATTGGTTTCTGCATTGGCAAGATCCAGCTCGGTGTAGTCTTTTTCAAGTTGTATGCTTCCTACGGAAGACACAAAAGCATTAATTTTAATGCCTTTTAACATTTGCTTGGCAATGGCACCTGCCACTACCCTGCTGGCTGTTTCCCTTGCCGAGCTTCTTCCGCCGCCGCGATAATCCCTAAAACCGTATTTTTTATCATAAACATAATCGGCATGAGAAGGCCTGTAGCTATCTTTTATATGAGAATAATCGTGCGATTTCTGATTGGTGTTTTCTATAACAAAGCCAATGGGCGTGCCGGTGGTCTTTCCTTCAAACACTCCGGAAAGAAAACGAACTTCATCCGGTTCTTTACGTTGGGTTACAATGGCCGATTGCCCAGGCTTTCGCCTATCGAGGTCTAATTGAATTTTACTAAGATCCAACTCAATGCCCGCCGGGCACCCATCTATAATTCCTCCTAAAGCCTCGCCGTGAGACTCACCAAAAGTGCTTAACTTAAAGAGGTTTCCAAAGGAATTTCCTGCCATAAAATTTTGATTTTGACAAATGTAAATTTTAAAAAAGAGAAACAAAAATTAAATATGCGTAATCATAAATTAATATTTAACATGAAAATATAACTATTCTTAACAATCCTATCATAAATATTTAATTTTCAGGAAATACAATACCGCCATGTGTTTCTTTATTTCGTAGTACCAAATTAATACGATTGAGAAAAAGAAAATTAGAAGTCGTCGTAATTTCAGATGTGCACCTTGGCACTTTTGGTTGCCATGCAGGAGAATTACTCTCTTATTTAAATAGCATTTCTCCGGAAAAATTGATCCTAAATGGCGATATTATAGACATATGGCAGTTTAGGAAAAGGTATTTTCCAAAAAACCATCTTCAAGTAATAAAAAAAATTATAGACCTTTCTACCAAAGGGACCGAAGTATATTACATTACCGGAAACCACGACGAGATGCTCCGTAAATTTAGTGACGTAACCATGGGGAACATCCATATATTGGATAAATTGACAATGAATTTGGACGGAAAAAAAGCATGGATTTTCCACGGCGACGTTTTTGATGCCTCCATCCAGCACACTAAATGGATAGCAAAATTGGGCGGATGGGGATATGATTTTTTAATTTTGATAAACAGGTTTATCAATTGGTTTTTGGTAAAAATGGGCCGGGAAAAATATTCATTATCAAAAAAAATAAAGAGCAGTGTAAAAAAAGCCCTTAAATATATAGCCGATTTTGAAAAGGTAGCAGCCGACCTCGCCATTGAAAATGGGTACAAATATGTGGTTTGTGGCCATATACACCAACCACAAATGCTCCGGAAGGTCAACAAAAACGGTACTTGCCTATATTTAAACTCTGGAGACTGGATAGAAAACCTAACCGCCCTGGAATATCACGACAAACGTTGGGAGCTTTACCATTTCAATGAAGATAAACTAAGCCCTTTTTATTCCGACGAAGATATTAAAAGCATGAACTACAAAGAATTGTTGGCCGCAATAACCATTACGGGCAAAAAATAGAATTAATTTTTTATATTTGGAAAAACCAAAACCTACCATGGGGAAACCCGTTAAAAAACAAATATAAATTTTATAAGGGATTAACATTATTTCATGCGCCGTATCTACCCCATTGCAACACTGTTTTTTATAGTTTTCTATTGTTCTTGCTCCAGTAGCGAATCCATTTCAGAAGAATTGTTGGCCGAAATAGGAAGCGAAAACTATTTTCCTTTGGAAAAAAACAACCATTGGACCTACAATATCGAAGCAGAAACTTCGGCAAAAGATAGTGTCTGGGTGGAAAAAGACTCCTTAATTGAAGGGGAAATATATTACCAAGCCAAAGGCAATACCCAAAAAAAGGGCTTTTTTACAAATTTGATTTCCAGTTCGCTTGTGGTAAAATCAAAAAACAAACTCTTTTTAGACGGAAACATTAGCCAGCTTATCCCCGGTCTGGAAATTCCAGTGCATAATTTGGTGCTTTTGGACATAAAAAGCCCCTTGGGCGGTGAACTTTATACAAATTCGGGCATTAGTACCTACGAATACAACAAATACATTCTTCATATAGAATATACCGTTTCTACCAAAACAGAAGCTGTTTTAAACGATTATACCTTATTTGATGAGACTTACAACAACGTTATAAAAACCTCCTTAACGGTTAACATAAAAGGGATTTTAACTACAGATGTAGATGGGTACGAACTAACAATTCCCGTAATCAAGGATCAAGATGCCATTATTTCCACCCAATATTTTGCACCTGGAATCGGACTTATTTATAATGAAGCTGCCATAGCTTATCAACTTTCCAATCTCGATCAACTGGAGGGCAAACTTCCTTTTCCTACAGAATATTCAGAGGTTATTACCCAAAGTATTGAAGATTTTTCTATTTTGAATTAAAGATTATTCATCATAAAATTGAAAGTGCCCATATATTCTTATAATATTTTGGTAATATTGACTTCTTTCTTCACAAAATCTTATTAAAAGACATTTTTTGTATTTATCTACATTATAAAATTTAGTATTTTTAGATTAATTACCTCGGGAATCCCGGGATTCATTTTTAAAAATAAAAATATTTCGACATTGATGCCGGAAAAATATCAAATCTCACTTGGTGAGTAAAACTAACGAACTATGCAGATAAATTTTGAATACGACAATGTTGCTGCCAGCAGCCGTTTGGAAGAACTGACCCGAAAAAGAGTAAATAAGCTGGTTGATAAATACGATTTTATTGTAAGGGCCGACGTGTTTTTTAAAACAGAAAACACATCTTCCAAAAATACGGGTAAAATTTGTAAAATCAGG
The DNA here is from genome assembly GCF_037029175.1 of Galbibacter sp. PAP.153. Lineage (NCBI taxonomy): Bacteria > Pseudomonadati > Bacteroidota > Flavobacteriia > Flavobacteriales > Flavobacteriaceae > Galbibacter > Galbibacter sp. PAP.153. The sequence goes on from NZ_JAZEUN010000014.1 coordinate 73,360, forward strand.
GTTAGCGTCCCGGGGCCACGCCTTTTTGCAGAAGCATCCCATGAAAAGTTTGAGATGTCCATTGCCGAGGCCACCGAAGACCTGGATAAACAACTAAAAAAGAGAAAAGAAAAAATGAAGGCCAGGAAATAGCCTATTTAAAATAATATCAATTTTCCCTAAAACTGCTACACAATAAAATTTAAAGTGAATTTTTTAAAATAATTAGTCGTGGAAAAAATGGGAATAATAGCAACCAATGAAAATCAGATAAAGTTTATATTCGATTCAAGTACGAAACTTGGGCGCGAATGTCAGGCTTATGCAGCTTCGGCAGGGGCCAAAATATTGGCCATAGATATCAACAAGACCAAAATAGCCGATACGGAATGGGCAGAAATAGCAGAGCGGGTGGGCAAAACGTTGCCTGAGCTCATTGCCACCGACCATCCTGCATTTACGAATACTTATGGTACCAACGTGGAACTGGATGAAAACGATGCCCTTAAAGTACTTAACAAACATCCGGAAGCATTTGTTTACCCCATTGCAATACGTGGAAACGAAGCCATTGTGGCGCATTCTTTTTCGGATGTGCTAAAATTGGTAAAACCGGATTCCTCGGGAATTGACATTCCTTAAAAAACAAAGGCCTAAAAGCGGCATACCATTTTTAGGCCTTGATATTATTTTAAAAAGGAGGCTTTTCTTATTGGTTTCCTTTTTTATAATCTGCAAGGAATTTTTCCAAGCCTATATCGGTCAATGGGTGTTTTAACAATCCCGTAATTGCAGAAAGTGGACCGGTCATAACATCGGCACCAAGTTTGGCACAATCTATTACGTGCATGGTATGGCGCACGGATGCGGCCAAGATTTCTGTTTCAAAACCATAATTATCGTAAATCAACCGGATGTCGGCAATCAATGCCAAGCCATCGGTAGAGATATCGTCCAGCCTTCCAATAAAAGGAGAAACATAGGTTGCCCCAGCTTTTGCGGCCAACAAGGCCTGCCCGGGAGAAAAAACCAACGTACAGTTTGTTTTAATGCCTTTATCAGAAAAATACTTAATTGCCTTTACCCCATCTTTAATCATGGGAACTTTAACAATAATCTGCTCGTGCAAGTCTGCCAGTTCTTCGCCTTCCTTTATAATGCTGTCAAAATCGGTTGCGATAACTTCGGCAGAAACATCGCCTTCCACTAAGTTACATATGTCAACGTAATGCTTTAAGATATTGTCTCGTCCCGTAATTCCTTCTTTTGCCATTAATGAAGGGTTGGTAGTTACACCATCTAAAACCCCTAAGGCTTCTGCTTCAGCAATTTGATCTAAATTTGCCGTGTCTATAAAAAATTTCATAACCTAAAATACTGTTCTTGATTTTACAATTTTATTAATACAGTAAAGATACTGCTCTATTTTGTCTTTTTATACTAAAAAACAAATAACATTTATAAAGTTATAATTTAATAACACTTAGTTGGGTATTTTAAGAAAATTCTAAGAGAAAGCAGTTAAATTGAAGGCATAAAAAAAGGCAAGCTACCTACATCGCACCGCTACAACCATATACCCTTGCTGCGTTCCCGCCCTGGGGGATTCTATAGGAGCTGGTCGTGTAGGACTTGCCGGGTGCAAATTTACAAACTTTTTATGTTAGCACAATAATTTTACTATCTTAATTTTATTAAATAAATTGCTTAAAAAATAAAACATGGCCATGTATTTCTATAAGTTTTTAATCGTCAGTTTTTTAGCGGTGTCCGTTGGCGGATGCAATGGCGCCAATTCTTCCGGAAAAAATCTTTTTTCTCTTAAAATAGATTCCAATACCGGTAAAATCCAGCAGGGAAGCACTATAAATGTGAGCCTCAAGAACCGGAAAAATAAGGAAATAGATTCGGTTACCTATACTTTGCACGGTAACCCCATTAAGCTTAACAACAACGCGTATACCATAAATACCGATAAATACGGCATACAAAATTTGGAAGCCACTGTTTTTTTTGAAGGTGAATCGGTAAAAATTTCGGAAGACATTACAATCCTTTCCGATAAAGCCCCAAAAGTGTATACATATGAAGTAATTAATACATATCCCCACGACATGAAAGCCTACACACAAGGACTGGAGTTCTATAACGATACCTTATACGAAAGCACTGGGAACCCGGGTAGAAATGGGCAATCCTCTTTGAGAAAGGTAGATTATAAAAGCGGGGAAATCCTTAAAAAAATCGACTTGGATAATATGTATTTTGGTGAAGGGATAACAATTATCAACAACAAAATATACATGCTTACCTGGCAAGAAGGCACCGGGTTTGTATACGACCTACACACTTTTGAAAAATTGAGCACCTTTAAGTACAACAAAAGCAAAGAAGGCTGGGGACTTACACACACAAACGACGGGAAAAAAATATACAAAAGCGACGGAAGCGATAAAATATGGATCCTGAACCCCGAAACGCTGGCCGAAGAAGATTTTATAGAAACCGTTACCAATACCTCTGTTTTTAACAGGGCCAACGAACTGGAATATGTAGACGGCAAAATCTACGCCAACGTATACCAAAAAGACAGCGCCATGATTATCGACCCAAAAACGGGCGCAATTATCGGGGTTATAGATTTTAGGGGATTAAAAGAAAAGGTAAAGCAGCACCCCTATTTGGACGTTTTAAATGGAATTGCATACAACCCAAAAACAAAGACCTTCTTTGTTACCGGAAAAAATTGGGATAAACTCTTTGAAGTAATTATCAAAGAGAAATGATTTTTAACATCTAAATAATTTGCCCAGTATTAAATATTATTATTTATACAATAATTATTCCCATAATTATTGTCTTTGTAATTTTAGTATCTTGGTTATTTACAAGAAAGAAAATATCAAACAACAATCGTAATGATTGGGAAAATAAATTGAAATATTTAGAAGAAAATAAAAATGAATTCTGGAAAGAACTGAAAAAAGAATACGGAAACACAAACCAACATAATTGAAAGAATATACAGAAATAATCCATGTACAGGAAGAAGACCTAGACGATTTAAAACATGTTAACAACGTGCGGTATGTGCAATGGATTCAAGACATTGCAAAAAATCATTGGTTGAAAGAAGCCTCCAAGGAAATGCTCGACGCCTATATTTGGATGGTCCTTACGCATTATATTGAATACAAGGGACAGGCATTTTTAAACGATGAAATATTGCTTAAAACATATATCGAAAAGGCCAAAGGGGTTACCTCTACCCGTATTGTGGAAATCTACAACAATAAAACCGAAAAATTATTATTGCGTTCCAAAACAGACTGGTGTTTGATAGACAAAAACAGCAAACGGCCCATTAGGCTTACAGATCAATTAAAGAATATGTTTACCTAAACTTAACTATTGGTTTTTCTTGTTCTTCTCCATTATCCATTTGGACATATATTTGCTAGCCTGCACGGTTTGTTGCATGAGCATGGCGCCCGTAAAATTTTGCGTTCGGTGGCCGGTCAAATTTTGAAGTATTCCTGTAATTGAAGTCTTTAGCAGTTCCTTGTGCTTTTGTCCGTCAAAACGGTGTTTTAAAATAGTTGCGCCATTTTTCCGGGCTTCTTCCCAACTGTTATTCTTATTTTGATACAAATCTACCGCCGCTTGCACAAAAGCCTCTGGATTATCAAAAACGGCACCATTCCATGGAAAGTTACCGTTTATACCTTCAGCACCAATTGTAGTAGTAACACTTGGGGTGCCATACAACATAGCTTCAACAAGCTTGCCTTTTAACCCCGCACCAAATCTTAAAGGTGCCAGGCAAACCTTGGCCTTTTGAAACTCCTTCTTGGCATTTTTTGCCCAGCCATGAACCAAAAAACCGTCTTTTTTATTGTTTAGGTTATGTACTTTATCGCCTGCATAAGCACCAAAAATGTGCAATTTAGCATCGGGTAATTTCCTTTTTATATGTGGCCAAACAGTTTCCTTTAAGGCCAAAACGGCATCCCAGTTTGGAGCATGGATAAAATTACCAATAAAAATAAAATCCTGTTTTTCTTCCCACGCCAGCCATTTTTTTTGCAACTCATTTAAATTTTCATCCAGCAAAAAAGGTAGATGGCACAATAATTTCTTATCAATTTTAAAAAGTCCTGTCAACAATGCATGTTCCGCTTCAGAAATAATCAGCGATATATCGCAGCGGTAAATACTTGCAATTTCCCTTTTGGCAAGATTGTTTTCAAGCAATTTTAAATCTCCTGCGTTATTTTCGTCTTTTAAGGCCAGCCTACGCGCATCCCTCAAAAAATGTAGGTCCTCGGTGTCTAATATTCTCAAGGCATTGGGGCAATGTTCGGCAATTCTCCACCCAAATTGTTCTTCCATCATGTACCTATCAAAAACAACCACGTCCGGTTGCAGTTCAATAATAAATTCATCAAAAGAAGCACTGTTGAGTTCGATTTTTTTTTGCTGAACCCCTTCGGAAGTCAAATCGTGCATATGTTCGCCATGTTTGGCAGGAGACGCAAAAGTTATTTGGCAATTGGCATCCATAAAAAATCGTATCAACTGAAGTATTCTGCTACCCGCCGCCGACGATGTAGGTTCGGGCCAGACATAGCCTATAAAAAGTACTTTTTTATTTACTAGCCCCACTTTATAAAAATTCGTCTATATCTCCTTTACCCTCACGGAGAATTACAGGTTCTGCGCCCGAAAGGTCGATTACGGTCGATGCCACATTATCTCCATAACCTCCGTCAATAACAATATCTACAAGATTGTCCCATTTTTCATGAATCAACTCGGGGTCTGTGGTATATTCTATCAATTCGTCATCATCGCGTATGGAAGTCGAAACGATGGGGTTTCCCAATTGCTCCACCAAAGTCTTGGCAATGGCATTGTCTGGCACCCGTATCCCGACGGTTTTCTTTTTTTTAAAATCCTTTGGGAGATTGTTGTTTCCTGGCAAAATAAACGTATAAGGCCCCGGCAATGTCCGTTTGAGGATTTTAAAAGTCGGCGTGTCTATCTGGCGTACATAATCGGACAAGTTGCTCAAATCGGCACAAATAAATGAAAGGTTGGCCTTTTCCAACTTTACACCTTTAATACGCGCAATGCGTTGCAAGGCTTTGGAATTGGTTATATCGCAACCCAGACCGTAAACCGTATCTGTTGGATAAATAACCAGCCCGCCATTCCGCAATACATCAACAACCCTTTTTATTTCCTTGGGGTTGGGATTTTCTTCATAAATACGGATTAATTCAGCCATTTTGTTACTTTTTTTTATTGTTATGCTGTTACGATTCTATGTTGTTATGTTGTTACATTGCTATGATATTACCAGTGACAACAATTAACTGTTAACAATTCTCTTTGTTTGGCGGTAACTATTAACTTTTTCTAACTGCTATACGAAGCCAATTCACTTCAACCTATTGAAAAATCTCATACTATGATGCTACGTTGTTATGCTGTTATGATATTACCCAATTAACTGTTAACAATATAACTAAATCCCTTATCGCTAATCCCTTTTCCCTTAATAATAAATCTTACCGCTTTCATCAAAACAATCATCAACCGGCCATGTTTACTTTTTTAACATCTTTTTGGGCCTTTACACGCTCGTGGGCATACACTTTTCCTTGTTCCCACCATTCTGTCATTAATTTATTGTTGAAGTAAAGCGAATTTTCGGTAAGCCTGGTTGGTGTAAAATAGGTATTCAATTTTACATCTTTGTTGATGGCCGCCAATTTTCCTTCAATAATATCATGCGACTCCAATTGGTCCAAAACAAAACTATAAAGGTTTACCATCAATGAAAAAGGGTTTTTGCCCAACACTTTTTTATGTTCCATATTTTCCGTTTCCAAAATAATGGCATCCACCTCGGTAGCTCCCATTTTAATGGCCTCACGAATTGGAATTACACAACCTAGACCGCCGTCGGCATACTCGAAGCCGTTTTTCTTTGCCAGCGACATAAAAGGCACATAATTGCACGACATCCAGATCCAATCGCAAAAATCTTCATAACTATGGTCCGTAATAGACTTATACTCTACCCTGTTCATGGATAGGTTACTTACCGTAACAACAACGTCTTTTCCTTTTTCTTTTAGAAGTTGAAATTCTTCTTCTGAAAAATTTTTGTTTATCTGTTTTCTTAAGTTTTTACTTTCACCAAAGGTCCTTTTGCGTTTTATAAGTTGCCACATTACATTTAGGTAATTAATGGCCACATATTCCTTATCTCCTTTTTTTCTTGTTACAAATGGATTGTTACTGAATATTTTACGCTGATTTACGGTTGTATAGACCTCGTATATTTTTTGAATGTTTCTATTTGCCAAATGCGGAATTAAAAGGCTTCCCGTAGAGGTCCCCAAATAAATGTCGTAATCCCTTCCTTCGTTTTCAATTAAATATTGAGCAACTCCGCCTGCAAAGGCTCCCTTGCTTCCACCACCACTAATTACTAATGCGCGCATATGCTTTTTGTTGTTTGTTGTTTTCTGCTAAAATTTTCGACTTAGGTTTTATTTTCGGCCGTATTTCTTTTTTCTAAACTCATTTTTAAACTTTCAAAAAAGCTATTCAATTTCAAGCTGGCTCGTTTCTTGGTTTTTAAATTTAGCAAAATCATAACCACTTTGCCACCATTTTGTCATTTTTCCCTTGTTAAAGATTAAAGAATTGGTTGTTAGGATTGTAGGTGTATAATAAAAATTTATAATTGCATTGCTATTTGTGGCCACAAATTTACCAATTCTTATGTTTTGATATTCAATTCTGTCTAACATAAAACTAAACATGGTCGTTAAAAGCGAAAAAGGGTTTCTGGACGGCAACCGGTTTAGCTGTGTTACTTCGGTTTGCAAAATAATGGCGTCTATTTCGGTGGCGCCCCGCTTGATGGCCTCCTCGATCGGGACCATGGTTCCAAGGCCACCATCGGCATATTCACAACCATACTTTCTTACAAGGCTCATAAACGGCGTGTAATTACTGGAAATCCATACCCAGTCGCAAAATTCATCATACTCAAAATCGTTTACCGATTTATATTCCACTTGATTTAAGGAGAGGTTGGATACGGTTACTATAACTTCTTTTTCGCCGTGCTTAAGCTCCAAAAATTCTTCTTCGGTAAGGGTATTTCTTATAAGTTGTTTTAAGTTTTCACTTTCGCCAAAAGTTTTGCTTCCCCTTAAAAAATTCCTGACAACATTAAAATGGTTGATACTTATTTGCTGGACGCCGTATTTTTCTTTGATATGAAACGGACAAATATTGAAAATACTTTGATTGTTTACCGAGGTATATACTTCTTTTATTTTTTCTACTTTGTTCAGTGCCAAATGGTTTACCAAAAGGCTTCCGGTTGAAGTGCCTAAAAATATATCGTAATCCCTTTTTAATTCTTCAATAAGGTATTGTGCTACGCCACCGGCAAAAGCGCCCTTACTTCCACCTCCCGATATTACCAATGCTTTCATTTAGGTTGTGTTTTGTTTGGCCCTCTTTTAATTTCCATCAGCTAAAAATATTATTTTAATTGATTACTTAAAAAACTTTGGGAAGTTTTATCCAGTTGTGGCATTATATTTTTCAACACCATTCTATAATCTTCGTTTTTTAATAATTCCGTGAGCAGACCTTTAGAAAATTTAGAAAATTGCCAAACCGGGTGCTTACAAGCCTGAATTAAATTTTTTAGTGATTCTTCGTTAAAAGCCTGTATTTGGAACAAATATTCAAATGCGTGCTGCCTAACCTCAAAATGTTGATAAGGCGATGTATACGATACTAACCGTTGGTAATATTGCATTTTTGTATCCGTTTTGTAGGCTGGTGTAATTAAGGCCAATGTAAGCCAAAGTGTTTCTATATTTTTGTCCTTAAAGCCTACAATTCCTTCCGTGGTATTTAAATATTGGTTCCTATTTTGTGGAAAGTTGACCCAGAGTTTCATCAATGCATTTTCTATAGTAACATAACTCTTGTCCTTAAGAAGGCTTTCGAAAGATTTTTGGAGCGCCGTTGGCACCGTGTCCAGATACATGGCCACGGCTTGCCTGTTTTTAATATTGTTGGAATTGATTGCCTTTTTGTAGGCTGTTTGGGTTTCGGTAACGGAATAGGATTTTAATTTTTTTAGCAGTAACCCAACAATTTCTGTTTGTGTAGTATCAATATAAATTTCGGGATGCTGTTCGGCATAACTTAGCAGTCCGGTTTTATCCATTTTATCGACCCGCAGCAATTCTTTGGCTAAGGTATTTTCTTTTAATAGGTTCTGGGCTTCGGCTATTGGAAATTTTTTATCCACAAACCACGTTTGTACGAAGTCTTCCAATTTGGTCTGACTTTTAGCGGAGGCAATATTGATAAAATCGTTTGTATTTGCATTTTTAAAGGCATAATCGTTTAGGTATTTTTTTATCGATTTTTTAAAAGCCCTGTCCCCTATTAAATTCCTCAACGCAAAAATAGCCCATGCGCCCCGCTGATAAAAGGTAAGACTGCTTGCATGCGGATCCAACAAACTTTCTCCTCCATTATTGGAAAGTTCTTCCAGTTGCTTGGCCGTATGAAACAATTGTACATAAAAATAATCATCACCAAAAATTTCCCTTTCGGCCAACAAAGCAAAGTAAGTGGCAAATCCTTCCTGTAGCCAGTGGTGGGTGCTGTTTTCTTCTGTCACCAAATCGCCAAACCATTGATGCGCCAGTTCATGAGCATTTACGTTGATATAATTTTTGTCGGTATAACCTATGGAATCGACCATATAACTATTCGAAAAAATTGTTAGCGATGTGTTTTCCATCCCCGCATACAAAAAGTCTTTTACCGGAACCTGCTTGTAATTTTGCCATGGAAAGGAAACCCCAATCTCGGTTTCCAGATAGTCAAATATTTTTTTGGAATACCTGTAAGTAGGTGCTACCAAATCTTTATCGTGCGGATTGTAATACATTTCCAGCGGGATTCCGCTTGCAGCGCTGTCTTCTTTTATTTTATAATTGCCAATTACCAAGGCCAATAGATAACTGCTCATTGGGTTTTTCATGTCAAACTCCCAAGTGGTTAAATTGCCCCTGCTCTTTTTGGTCTTTAATTTTCCGTTGGCAACAACCCCGTATGATTGGGGAACAGAAATGGACATGTCGAATTCAATTTTTTCATTCATATCGTCAAAGCTGGGCAACCAATTAGATGTGTACTTGCCCTGCCCCTGCGTCCAAACCTGATCAATGCCGTTTTCTTCAGAAGAAATAAAATACATTGCCTTTTTAGGATTACATAAATATTTGATTTTAAACGTATTTAAATCTTTTTTATTAAATGAATGATTTAGTATAATCTGTGTTTTATTGTAGGTGAAGTCGACTGGTTTATCATTTAAAAAAACTTCGGAAACCTGCATTTGTTTGGCATCGATTATCATTGAATCTATAGCCTTTATAATTTCAAACGAATAAACAACATTTCCGGAAACCTGCTCTTTTTCTGGAATTATTTTTATGTCAATATCTGCTTTTTTAACATCAATATAGGCAGTCTGCTGGGCAAGGCCAAAGAAGGAAGCAACTAAAAATATTGCACTTATGTATAACTTCATGGATTGTTTAATTATACTGCCAAAGTAACATTTTATTAAAAACTAGCCCATAATGTAATGAGGAAATAAGCTAACAAGGGAAAGTTTTTTAAGTACATGGTTCAAGATTTAATATTTTTGGTTTCTGGTTTTAGTCACTTCGACGAAGGAGAAGTCGCATAATATCTATAAGTTAATGAGTTAACAAGTAGATAAACGAAGAAGGGTCTCTTTTTCTATTGATGGTTTTGCTATGGAGTTATGGTGCTATTTGTTGCCAGTGGACTTGATTGTTCACTAATAACAGTTAGCAAGTGTCTATCAACTAATTTAAAATCATAATCAATGGATTGATCATGTCTTTATATAAACGTGAATAATTTCATTTCAGTATAAAAAAATCAATCAAGAAACCACGTTAATCTAGCCCCTAAAAAAAGAGTCGAAATATTTTTTGAATATTTCGACTCTTTTATCTTTTCAATATCACTAGTATTAGCTCACGACCGGACGCTTGGTTATAAACGGTTGGTCGTAATGCCGTTGTCCGGTTGCTTTATATAACGCATTGGCCAAGGCCCCCATGATTGGAGGAAAAGGTGGTTCGCCCAATCCCGTTGGGTGCTCGTTATTTTTAACAAAATGCACTTCAATATCTTTTGGGGCTTCGCTGTGGCGTATTAACCGGTAGCGGTCAAAATTTACCTGTTCGGGTTTACCGTCTTTAAAAGTCAACCCACTGTACATGGCGTGCCCAATACCGTCAACGGTGCCGCCTTCCACCATATTGGTGGCGGCAATCGGGTTTACCACCAAGCCACAGTCCACGGCACAAAATACTTTTTTAACCACTGGTTTATCTTCTTTCATTTCCATGTCCAAAATATTGGCCACATACGAATTATGGCAATAATAAGCAGAAACGCCCCGGTATACATTTCCGGTTGTATTTCCGTTCCATCCAGATTTTTCACGGGCCAATTTTAGTACTCCCGCATAACGTTCGGCATCATAATCGTTGTTTTCGCCAACGGGATTATTTTTAGCTTTTTCAAAAAGTTCAATCCTAAATTCAATAGGATCCTTTCCGGCAGCTTCGGCAACTTCGTCTAGAAAGGACTGTTCCGCTCCGGCAATAAAATTGGAGCGTGGTGCGCGAAATGCACCTACCGAAATATTGGATGGTACGTCCCACGATTCGGCCAAGTAATTTTCGACCGCCCCCGCCGGGAACCTATTGGCAAACAGCGGACTTTCGGGGATGCCTCCTGCCCTTACATGGAAACCAATTAAGTTATTATCCTCGTCAAGTGCAGCCCTATATCTGGCGTGATATGCAGGCCGGTAATTACCAAAACTCATATCGTCTTCACGGGTATAGACCAATTTAACGGGAGCTTTCATTTTTTGTGAAATTACAGCGGCTTCCACTACAAAATGGCCGTATAGCCTACGCCCAAAACCTCCACCTTGGCGTGTCATTTGTATTTCAATTTTGTCTAAAGGAAGTCCGATTCGAGACGAAACCGATTTCTCCATAAATTCCGGCGTTTGAATGGGGCCGCTTAAAATAGCCTTATCTGCCGTTACATTGGCAAAAAAGTTCATGGGCTCCATGGTATTGTGCGCCAAAAAAGGAGCTGTATAGCTACGTTCTACTATTTTAGCGGCTTTTTTAAATGCTGAAGCCGGATCGCCATCTTTTCGGGCCTCTTTGGCCAATTTAGCCGATAATGCTTCCATTTTTTCTTTGTGGCTATTGGTATTTTCCATCCCACCGGGAACTTTTACAGAGAAAGAGCCATCGCCCGAAAAATTGGCAAACTCCTCCTCATAACCCTCAAAAGGTTGCCATTCGGCTTTTATGGTCTTCTTTGCGTTCATTACTTCCCATGTAGAATTACCCACAACCACGATCAGCTCGGGAAAAGCATCGGCATCAAACATGCTTTTGGCTTTTCCTTTCTCATAAGTTTTTATACTGAAAACATCTTTAATTCCCGGCATTTTACGTGCTTCGGCATCATCAAAAGACTTTAAGGTAAGTCCAAACGCTGGCGGATGCACAATCATAGCAGTAAGCATTCCTTCTTCATATTGATCGATCCCGAACAAAGGTTTTCCGGTTACGATTTTCTTTCCGTCTACGTTTCTGGTTGCCGTACCAATAATTTTAAACTCGTCCAAGCTTTTTAATTCAACCTCCTCGGGGGCGGTCAAAGTTGCCGCCAATGAAGCTACTTCGCCATAACCTACCGAACGGTTGCTGCTTTTATGGTGAATTACGCCTGCTTCTGTAGTTACGTCTTCTACGGGCACTTCCCATTGTTTTGCCGCGGCCTGTTTTAACATATGCCTTGCAGTTGCCCCGGCCATACGTAAACCGTCCCATCCTTGACGGATGGATTGACTTCCTCCAGCCAGTTGCCGTATAAAAATAGCAGTATTAAGCGGAGCCTGCTCAACAAGTACGTTGTTCCAGTCTATGTCCAGCTCTTCGGCCACGATCATAGGCATGGATGTTTTTACATTCTGACCTATTTCGGGGTTCGGCGACATAATAGTTGCCATGCCATTATCGCCTATTTTAAGATATCCGTTAATTTCAAACCATTCTTTGGGCATTTCTGCTACTTCCTTAGGCGAAGGATTGCACGATGCAAGCCAACTAAACCCAACTACGAGTCCGCCACCGGCCATAGCCGAAGTTTTCAAGAACGATCTTCTTCCATATGATGTTTTTATAAGTGCCACGATATTATTTTTAGTGATTAGTGATAAATGTGATTAGCAAAATTGAATAACTAACTATTCTGTGCTGTGGTTGCAGCCGATTTAATTGCTTTCTTGATGCGTGTATAAGTACCACATCGGCATATATTGCCGTTCATGGCTTGATCAATCTCTTCATCGGTTGGGCTTGGGTTAGCTTTAAGCAAGGCTGTAGCCGACATAATTTGTCCGGCCTGGCAATACCCGCATTGTGGTACGTCCTGCTCCAACCATGCCTGTTGCACCGGATGCTCTCCTTCTTTTGATAAGCCTTCAATGGTGGTGATTTTTTGTTCGCCAACCGCCGAAACAGGCAATTGGCATGAGCGTACCGCTACATCTTCAATATGGATGGTACATGCACCGCATTGAGCAATGCCACAACCAAATTTGGTGCCCACTAATTGAAGGTGATCGCGCAATACCCATAGCATAGGGGTATTAGGGTCTATACTTACTTGTCGTGATTCTCCGTTAATGTTAAGTTTAAAGTCGGCCATATTCTTTATTTTTTGATTAAGTTAATAAATATTGTCATAGGATTACTTGCAAAAAACAAACATTAACTTAGATTTTAGGGAAATATTAACATTATAATGTTACTTTCTATTTCTTCTAAAAGCTGTATAGCCCAAGTATGCAAGGGTTAATATTGCAAAATATATAAAGTACGATTTTGACGAACCCTCAACTGAAGTCAACAATCGCTTCCAACGTATTTTTTTTATAATCCCTTTTTCATTTTTATTCCAGCTGAACCAAATAAGAACAGGTTTTCCAATAATATGGTCAAAAGGAACAAAACCCCAAAAGCGGGAATCAATAGAATTATCCCTATTATCGCCCATCATCCAGTAATAATCCTGTTTAAAGGTATATGTTTTTGCTTCTTTTCCATTGATAAATATTTGATTCCCTTTTAGTTTTAATTCATTATGTTCATATTCTTCAATTACCCTTTTATACAACGGCAATATTCCTTTATTTAATTGAATGGTTCTTCCTGCTTTTGGAATATAAACTGCTTCAAATTGATTTACAGTATTTTTATATGCTCCCGAATATGGAAAAACTTTTTGGACAATGGTTTCCATTTGTACCATGTCTCTGTTGGCGGCAACAACATTTGGGTTTTTCAATAGCTTTTTGACGGCTTTGTTGGTTAATGACTTAAAATAATATAAGCTGGGCTTAATTTCTCCAAACCAGTCGGTAACCCCAAAACGTTCGTACATATATTTTGGAGTAAGCTTACCTCCTTTGGTTTCTACAAAATATGCAAATTGTAGCCTTGCATTTTTTGGCAGTATTGATTTTTTATTATTTATAAAAACATATCCATTGATAATGGACAATGTATCTCCAGGTAAACCGACACAACGTTTAATTAAATTTGTTTTTTTGTCTATTGGCTTGTAATAATTTCTGTTTGGATGAAAGTTGCTCATATCCAAAAGCGTATCAGCAGGTTGGTTGAACACTACAAGGTCGTTTCGTTTTATTCGTTGAAAACCAGGCAACCTCAAATACGGGAGCTGAAACTTATTAAACCATGATGTTTCCTTTTTAGAAATAGCATCGTTAAATAAATACGACTTGCAATTAATAACTGGAATGGTATCGTGAACCATCGGGAAAGCAATTGTTGTTAATGGAATCCTTGCTCCGTAATTAATTTTACTTACAAATAAAAAATCTCCAACAAGTAACGTTTTTTCAAGTGAAGATGAAGGTATTACATACGGTTGAACAAGATATGTATGCACTATTGTTGCAACTACAATGGCAAATAACATAGAACTTATCCATTCACCGATGGATGTTTTAGGTTTCAATGACCTTTTGTTTATATATGATAAATCCATTGAAAAATAGTTTAGATATGCAACATACAATCCTAAACTACATACAACCAAAAATGTATCCAATAGAGTGTTTTTACCATAACTCCTTATAGTTTCAACCCATATTACCAGAAACATGATTAAGTTGACAATGGGAACAAACAATAATATCACCCACCATGTTGGCCGGTTTATAATTTTCATTAAAATAACGGCATTGTATATAGGGATTGCGGCTTCCCAACTTTTTCTTCCGGCCATTTTATATAATTTCCATGTCGATAAAAAATGTACCAATTGAATAAAAAGAAAATAAATAAACCAAATGAAAAACATACGCGTGAAATTTTCACGAAAATCATCTAATCATGCTGTTAAATCTATTTAAATCATGATTTAGGAAAACAAAATGGGATATTTTAATAAACTTTAACAGTTTGTTTATATTGAACGGGGGTCTTTCCGGTAATTTTTTTAAAGGCAATATTAAATGATGAAATACTGCTAAATCCGCATTCGTAAGCAATTGCAGCCATAGTATAGTGCTTGTATTTATTGGTTTTAAGTAGTTCGACAGCTTGATAAACCCGAAGTTCTGCAATGTATTGCGAATAATTTTTGCCTTCAACCTGATTTATTATTTGCGATAATTGTTTAGATGTTATCCCCAAGGTTTTGCTAAGCGATGTTAAGGTAAGCTCCGGGTTTAAAAATGGTTTATCATCATTCATTAGACGTTTTAATTCATTTGAATAATCCAAAGCCGCATCCTTGTTCAATGATGAATTTTTATACTTTTCCATATCCGAAGAAAAAACATCAAAGCTATAAAAGCCGCAAATAATTAAAATCAATAAAACCACAGAAAAAACAAACGAACTACTTGGGTAAAACGGAACAATATTAAAATAAATTAATACCGCATTGATATATATAACAATCGTGGAAGCAATAAATATTGTAAGCCAATTTTTAACTATTTTCCCTTTGGAAACATTCTCATAAAACCGCTGACTCCTCAAAACCCAATACAGAGCATACAAAGAGTACATGAGGCCATGTGCAAAAATAAAAAAGTAAAATACCCATGAATAAGGTTGATAAATAGCCGGAATATAAGCACTGAGTATAACGGAAAGAAAGAACGGAATAAAATGAAGGTATGTGTAAAGCGTATTCAACTTAGTTTTATTTTTTATAAGATGAAAGCAATACAACCAAACCAATGGCCCAATTACCAAAAAAATACTTAAAAAAATATTGAGAATTGCTGTTTCAATAAAATAGTAATAATGAAACAATGATTTTCCCATCCGCAAGCCGAAACAAAGTAGGTAAAGACCCAAAAAAATGTTTGCGTTGGCAGTAAATTTTCCTTTGCGAAATATCATGATAATTCCAAAGAAAACGCCAAGAATTACGCCAATACTACCAAATAAAAAACCTAAATGATTATAAAACTCCGAGTTTACATTCATTACTATCTACATTTATTATATGCAGCAAATTTATAAGTCCATTATTTTCAAACCCTTTCTTATTCCTCTAAAGCCTGATAAATTAACGAATGTAGTTTTTCATGATCTTCCATGGTTTTTGTAGGGATGACTTGTGTTAAATAAACCACAACCATATCTTCTTTTGGGTCGACCCAATAGGTAGAATGATATGCCCCGCCCCATCCATATTCGCCAACAGAGCCCATTGTTCCCCTTGCACCAAGGTCTTCTACCACCGTAAAGCCCAGGCCAAAGCCCGTGCCGTCTGCCCAGGGAAACTTAACGTTTCTAAGATGGTTTACAGTCATTAATTCAACCGATTTTCTCGATAATATACGGGCACCGTTTAACGTTCCTTTATTGAGCATCATTTGTAAAAAGCGTGCATAATCGCTGGCCGTGCTTACTAATCCGGCACCGCCCGAGTAACTTGTTCGGGGGCCGTCTACATAGGCTCCCTGGCCTACCATCCCACCGGGATTTGGGGCTTTTTCCAATCCGTTTCCAGAAGGGGAATATACCACGGCAAGCCTGTCTTTTTTGTCTTTTGGTAAATAAAAATAGGTATCGTTCATTTTTAAAGGCCCCAAAATGTTCGTATGTAAAAAGTCATTTAATGTTTCTCCTGAAACGACTTCAATAATGGCACCTAAAATATCAATGCTATACCCATATACAAACTGTTCACCGGGCTGGGCATCAAAAGGAAGGTTCCCCATTTTTTTTACGGTTTCCAAAATAGGTTCTTTTCTATCGGCAAAGTACCAGCCTTGAATCCCGGCTTCTTTCCATTTATCGGCTGCAATACCGTTACCATATCCAATCCCCGAGGTATGCGTTAATAAATCGCGTAGTGTAATGGCTCTTTTGGCAGCTACCACATTATAAGAGCCGTCTTCTTTGGCAACGGCAACCGTTGTTTTTTTAAACTCTGGAATGTATTTTCCCACCTCATCTGTAATGGATAGTTTTCCCTGTTCCTGCAACATCATGATCCCAACGCTTACAATGGCTTTTGTTTGAGAAGCTATACGGAACATATCGGTTTTCTTCATAGGAACATTTTTCTCGATATCCTTTTTACCAAAAGCTTTGTAATAGGCTATTTTTCCATGTCTTGCCACTAATAAAACAGAACCCGGCAAGGCATCGTCTTTTACAAAATCGTTAAAGGTTTTGGTTAAATAAGTAAGTCGGTTTGAAGATATTCCAACAGCTTCAGGACTTGTTTCGGGCAGTGTTTGGGCAGATAGTACACTTAGGTTAATTATTGCCACAAAAAGCATCAACATGGATGCATATTTTTTAACCTTCATTTTGAATATTAATTATGGATTTCACTTACAAATTAAGTGTTTTATTTACTTTTAAAAAAGTCAACAACAATATATCCACTTATAAATATTATTCCTGAATGGCATTTAAATGCCTATAGGCTCTTTTTACCTTTTCCCTGTTTTCTTTCTGCATTTCTTTGTAAGTGCTATAACTTGCAGGGGAAAGGGCTGCTTGAAGCTCATCGTCCTTACCCTTCATGAGCGATTTTAGTTCTTGAAATTTTTCGTTTCTGGAAACACTGCTGTTTTTTACTTCAACTGCCTTGTCATAGTATTTTTTGCTGATGCTTATAAAACTGTCCTTTTCGGCACCTGTTAGCTGAAGCTGTTCTACCTGTTTGTTCAACATATCGTTATAAGACATATTTTGTGGGGCTGTTTCTTCTTGTGCCGATACAGAAAACTGAAGCATTATTAATGCTATAAAAAGTAACTTTTTCATGTTATCCTTAATTGGTGTTATAGCATAAAGATAATAAAAATCTAAACGATTGCCCCGTTAATCAAAATAAGTTATACATTGTGTTGTTTTTATTAATTCACTGGGTATTAATGCATTTTAAAATATAATTAGCCCTTTCGCTTGGACTTTTCTTTGGGACTTCATTAATGGTATAATCATATTCTTTGTACGTCTCTGCCATTTTCTTGAAGGTCAATAAAGCTTCTTCCCAATTTTGTTTTCTTTCGCCATCGGTTATGTATATTTCTTTCCACGGCGGAAGTATAAAAACGTTTTTGTTGTACCGTAATTTTTTACCGTACCCGTGCATGTGCCCGTTTATTTTTGAATTAATCAATTTGGCATAGCAAAGCGTGTCCAGAAACCCACGATCAAAGAAAACCGGAACAGAACCGGCATGTTCCTTTTCAACTTCTTTATAGCTTTTAATATATCGGTCAAATAGTAATTGTTTGTACAATTCTGTGTTTTTCCATGGAAGGGCTTCTCCATTATTATGCTTCTGCTCAATTATAAGTTCTCTTGCTATCTCGGGTACAACAACCAAATTTTTATTTTTTAGTTCATTAAGCAACGTTGTTTTTCCAACACCGGGCCCGCCGGTAATAACAAAAAAATTGTTGTTTATAGTTAAGTTCATTGTTTTAATTTGTTGAAGGCACTCATAGGCTTGTAGTTTTTTTTATTATAAACTCATCTTAACTCTTTCCACCCTGCCCGACAAGGGTTATTCTGGTGGGTTGATTAAAAAAGTTAAGACGAGTTCTAATTGAAGCAATAATGGTATACCATTAAAATTATGTAAATCTAGCAATTATATTTGTTTCGCCTATAATAATGCGTTCATATGCATTGGCTCCTTCTATTATGCCAGAGACATCGCTAATGGAATAATAACCGCTGCTTAATGCGCTCATGTGGTCTCTTACATTTTGCCCTAATGCATCCATGGGAACATCATTCAGGCTACTTTCGTTTATCAATCGCCCAGCACTATCAAGCGGCCTTAATTTATACGCTACCCTATCTGAAGTATTTGTAGTGTTTCCACCCACAAGCCTTGCAAAATTGGCATCTTCAATTTGAATTATCTCAACTACAACATCCACATGGCTGGAGCCACTGGACGGGCTAATCCTACCATTGCCATTAATGCTATATGTAGCTCCATCCCGACCGTTTAGTATTAAATCTCCCAATTGTACGGGTTCTGTGGTTGGGTCCAGTAAAGTAATGGAATTATGCTGTAATTGCATACTTTGAGCAATGTACCTTACATGGTTTCCGCCGGCTTTAAAGATTCCCAACCTTTCCAAATTATCTTTTGCATGGCGCAAAAGTGTTCGTTTTTGGGTATTGCTTAGCGTGTTGTAATCTTCTAGGTCCAAGCCATTGTGTGTAGCCAATTCTGGATAATTGGCTACAACGGCATGCAAATAGCCCCTTAATAATAAATAAGAAATAAATGCAGCACTCCACGCTACTTGACTGGGCTCTGTTTGCCTTGCGGTGCTTTCGGCACCAGAAACAGAATAGAAAGGCAACCAATATTCCGTAACTTTTTCTATGCCGTCATTATTATTGTCCAATAAACCTCCTGTCCACCAAGTATTAAATTCATCATGGGCTACCTGTATGGCAAAATTCATAACGGTATCGGCAGGGATATCCCATTGATTTCCCGCCCCCGAAGCTTGCCCTTCAGAAACCAAGGAAAGTCTTTCATTAAATCTTACCACTTGTAGAAACAGGTCTCCAGAGTTGTCTGTAGCCATTTGTTCGAACATTTCAATAAAATCATCAAAATACTCAAATTGTTCTTGCCCGTCCTGAGGATTTATAAATTTAAAGGTAACATCGTCTGGATTGTTTAAATCTCCAGACATTCCAAATAGCAACAATGCATGCGGCGAGAACCCACCTGTAGGATCGGCATCTATAGTAATCCATAATGGTCCATAATTGCTTAACCACTCGTAATATTGCTGAATTGTATAACTTGCCGGTGGCATGGCCTGCATGTTCAACGCGCTTATAAATTGATTTTTTTCTGATGCTGCTAACCCGGTAGCATTGTCGAACATAGTTACATAGTAATTTTCGTTTGGCGGGGTCAAATTTTCTCCGGCCATTCTTAGTATTTCCGGAATTGGGTTCGAGCTGTGTAATTTCCAATTCATCATCATGGTAGCTACCGTTGCCCAACAACCCATAGACGGCTGTATTAACCCTTCAACAGTATAATTTACGTTAACAGGTTGAGAGCCTTCGGGTGGCCTTACGCTTATAGATTCATGGGTGCCATCGGCATCGGTACGCTGTGCCTGTACAGATTGACCACGGTTTACGGCATCGGAAGCTGTTTGGGATAATGAAGGCCTACTTTGTTCGCGCTCAAATTGCTGAGTTTCCCTTGCGCTTTCCCCTCCGTCTATTTGCTGTTGCAAATGTTGACGCGTTAAATTTTGTGCGTCCTCATCGCTTATATTACCATCACGGCGTGCCTGCGAAATACCATCGGCAATGTTTTGTGAATTTTGGGTATTGTGTTGCTGGGTTGCCAGGCTTTTTGCCATTTCTGCAAAAGCCTTTGCATTTTCCTGATTGGAAAGATAGGTTTTCATGGCATTTTCCTGATTTCCTGCCAATCCGGTAATATCGTTAAACACGCCTGATTTCCCTAACAATTCTGACAATTGGGATAAGCCGGCCCCCGGTGCCGGAGCATCGGGCGCATTTTGTATATTTACCATTGGAGGGGCAAAATCTTTATACTCGGGCTTGTATTCGGTTACGGTTGGCGTTGGGGTTACCACAGGAGCTATTGAAGTAGGCTCTTCGGTCCTAAACTTATCCCAATCCTGAGATGAGTTTTCTTTTACCATTTCGCAGGCATCGCAATTGCCTTGTATGGCTTCCATAAATACGCCACGGGTTGGCACACTTACCCTATATGGAGGTATTGGGGTAAGGGGCTTGTAATAATCAAACAACGATGTTTCTATAAATACATTATCGCCAATTTCTTCAAGCATGTTGTTTCTTCCTACGCGGTATCCTTCGGCTACTGGAAAAACCAAAGAATTCCCCGTAATGGTAGTCAATTCGTTTTTTACCACCGATGCCAAGCTGCGCATCACCGATTTATGTCCTGTTGAAGTATATGTTTGTATATTGAAGCCGTCGAGGAGCATGTACCGTCTGTCCGGATCCAAATTTGACCACAATATTTTATTGTAATGCTCTAAATTACTGTTTAAATGCTCAATGAGCTCGTTTACAAGGTATTCATCTTCTTTTCTGGGGTTTTTCTTTTCGAGTGAATTCAATGGCGTATTGATATTCGGTACATCATCATGTAAGTCGTTTACAAGCCGCCTGTTTACCAAAGTTGATGAATGGTAATCGCTTCTGTAATTAATCTGGATGCTATCTAGTTTAAAGGTTACGTAATTAAAAAACAGATCGTGATATTCCCCGGTTAACGGCGAAGTGAAATCAATTTCTATTTCATCAATGGATTTACGGGTTTTGTTTGTGGGAAGGCCGTTATCTTTTATGTAATATTTTAATATCCTATTCCCTCCTTTATATTTTTGCTCTTCCGTAAGGTCCACATCACCAAGTGGCGTAATGGAAACCCTTGCCCCACCACTTCCAATATTGTCTTTTATCAAGTTGCTTACAATTTGCGGTGCTATGTGTTCGTTAAATATCCTGTCCCAATCGGCAATTACATTTCCATTAAAATAACTAAAAAGTTCTTCAAGGTCCATATCCAATATCTTGGCATATGCTTCCCAAAGCTTTTTCTCTTTTTCCATTCCTGCAAAGAAATCCATTTGGGTTGGAACATCGTCACCATCAAAAACAATGCTGATAAAATTCTTAAATACATTTACCCCATTGGATCCATCAAAATTAACACGGATACATTGAGCGGGAGGAACAGTTTCATAATTAGCATCCAAGGTCATAAACATATCAAATATCTGTCCCCGGGTTAAAACTTCGGTAGTTGTGGTATTCCTTTTTATACTTGGGCCTTTTGCAGCACAGGGAACCACTGCCCCCACAATGGTGTCTTTGATGTTTTGGCGTATGGTGCCCGGTACATCTACACCCGCATCTACAGTTACCTTTGTTTTTATTACGGGGAAAGACAGGATTCTGTCAAACCGGGTTTTGGGCCTTGGAATATGGATATTCAGTTTCATATATCCGGTAAGTTCTGTTATAACTTCATCGGCATAGGTCTGGTCTGGAAAATCTACCCTTGCGTAATTTGTTTTTATGCGTTCGTTGGCATCAAAAGCTTTTAATAAAGGGTGCTGTCTCCTTAAAAAAGAAAATGTCCTTAAATATGTATTTGAAGGAATTGGCAATAGGTTCTGTGCCAAAATGTCTTTCCATTTATGAATGTTTTCTGTTGAAAAATTGGTCATTAACAAGGGCACGAACACACACTCTTCTACATGGCTGAGCTCTTGGTATATTGCATAATGCCTCAACACTTCAAAATACATCATGGTAAGGGAATGGCAATGGTTATGGTTGGCAATGGTCTCGGCCGTTACCCCATAGTCTTGCCCTTCGGTAACCGTTGTTACCACAGATGCATTTAATTGCCTGTAGCTTTCTGCATTTTGCATTAACGATTGCCTTAGCTTTTCCCCAAAAAACTGAGAGATATTCCTTGAACTGTTTTGAGAGGCAGACGAATTTGAATTTGAAAAACCTCCGGCAACCCCCAAAGAAGCACCAATGCCGCCGTAGGAAACCCCAACGCCCAAACCTGCCGACATTCCCGAGGTATGGGCCTTGCTCCTACCGCTCATGTTTTCGTTAATACCTCCACTTAATTGATCGGTAATGAAGCGGTCGCTAATCAATTCTGCCGAAAGGCTCTCTCCTTGTGAGATGGATTGCGACTCGGCTCCGGAAAGGGAATGAGACGACTCGAACACCACAATTTGTTTTTTCTGCCCGGGCGCCAATGGCAATGAATATACCAAATCTCCCAACGAGTAACCATCGGCTTTAAAAACCGATTTATAATGAAGTATATGCCCCGTAGCCACCGTAACAGCTTGGTACATGGACAGGTTTTCTTTGGCATCGGGGGCGTCTTCCCAGCGAATTGGGTTGTCCAGGTCTACTTCTTTCCGGTCAAGCGTTTTTCTTCCGCCTACTAAATTGTACTGTATTTTTCCCCGGAAATTTACTTTTTGCAACACATAATTTGCCACTTCGGGGTCGGATATACGCACAATGGCATTGTAACTATATTCGCGTAAAGTTCTATTTGGGGTGGAAAGGTTGATGCAGGAACCGCCAATATCCTGGGTATACTCGTCTGAATTAATAAGATCTGCCTGGTCGGGCAGTCTCTTTGCCTTTTTGGTAGCATGGCAATCGCAATCATCGTGTTCGTCGGTTTCGGTATTGGTTACCACCACTTCCTCATCTATTAAAAGCAAGAAAATAAAATCGTCTGAAATGGTTTCGTTGGAATCATCGGGATTTACAACCAAATCTACCGGACTATTTGGCATTAACGATACCATTGCCTGGGCCTCTATATAATCGCCATAAGGATAATCCAACGAAAAGTTCCCCGATTTATCGGTGGTTGCAGAACCTACGATCCTGTACAGTTCGTCGCCGTCTTTTTTTGCCTGAACAATTACCGTAAGCTCGTTTAAATTATACTTATCTCCATTCTGAAGCACTTTTCCCCGCAACCGTTTGGTACTTTTTGGTTTTCCGGTTTGCGGATCTACTTCAATGGTACCGGCGGGGTATTTGCGTATTTTTATATCGAGGTTTTGAAGCTCGTCGTTATCTTTATTGAATTTTTCTTCCCAAAGAACAGCACCATCGTACCCTTTTACCTTTACCGAAACTGGCCCGGAGATATTATTGATCAATAATGGTTCGTCATCATTAAAGTTAAAATCAATGGTATTATCGTCAATGGTATTTCCTGCTTCGGTCCAATTGTATTTTAAAATCTTGGGGGTTCCGTTTACCTGTAAATATTCGACCGACAAATCGTAAAAATCCAAATCCCCCTGAACTACTTCTTCTTCTGAAATAATTTCCAGTTTTCCTCCAATGGTCAAGGTTTGAATTTCAGGAATAGCAATGGGGAAATCGAACAATTTGTTGAAATTTTCCTTTAAATAATCAAAAAATTCTTTGCTGATGTTATATTCGGTTTTTTTAAGGAAATCGGCCAATTGCGTGTATCCAATAGTAAATTCGGCTTCGGTTAGTTTTGGGTGTTCGCCATTAAGGTCTACGAGAATTTGTATGAAATTAAGCACAAAATCATCAGAAACATTCCTTTCTGGATAAATAGCATCAAAAATATATTTAAACAGCTCGTAAGCTTCCTTATTTATTATAAAAACACGTTTATTGTATTGATCGGCCAAGTTAGCAAGCCCCTTTACGTTTAGTGCGTCTTTCTTTTTAGAATTAATGTCGCCATAAGTGCTTAGAAATCTTCCGTATTCTTCTTGATGGTATTTTCTGTCAAAATCAGACGAATAGAGCGACTTCGAATAATAAATCCCTTCAAATTCCTTGGTAGAAATAATTTGATTTAAATCGTCCTTGGTCGTAATTGTAAACTTGAACGAATAATCGTTGATATTAACGCCCTCTTCTTTTAAAATATTTATAAAATGATATAGGAAAAACCCGTAAATGTCCTCCATTTCCGTCCCCGTTAATTTATTTAACGGCACGTTTACTTTATACGTTTCGTCTTCAACATCATGCGAAACCTTAAAAGATTCGAAACCGCTTGCGTAACGGAAAATCTGACTCCGACTAATGTTATACGAAAATTTCGGGATATTTACTTCAATTATAATACTATTGAATTCTGGTTGACGATTATCGCCTTCTGATGTGAAACTGAATTGAACGGAAGCCATAATATATTTGTTTAGTTTATTTTGATCGAACAAATTTTAAAAAAGAGCAGTGTTAAAAACGGGGTCGGGTTTTTAAAAAAATGTAGTAGTAGAAATAGTTTAGGCAAACTTTTCTTTTTGAACATTACGAATGTATGCAACTTAAAAAGACTATGTAACAGGGTGTTACCTATTTAAAAAAGGGATTTTTCCTAGGGAAGAACCCCGTACTGG
This sequence comes from Galbibacter sp. PAP.153, assembly GCF_037029175.1. Classification (NCBI taxonomy): domain Bacteria; kingdom Pseudomonadati; phylum Bacteroidota; class Flavobacteriia; order Flavobacteriales; family Flavobacteriaceae; genus Galbibacter; species Galbibacter sp. PAP.153. Next base: position 98,045 of record NZ_JAZEUN010000014.1, read on the forward strand.
ATATTTTTAGTAATTTCGGCGTAAGTTTTTAACATAAAAGCTCAGTTTTTACATAAAATGGCAAAATCCCACACACATTTTAAACTTTACAAACCATATGGTTACATAAGTCAAATGTACAGTAACGATGAGCGCCAAGCCCGCAAAAAGCGTTTTTTAAAAGACCTGTACAATTTCCCGGATGGAATTATGCCCATTGGAAGGCTCGATGAAAAATCGGAAGGGCTTTTACTGATGACTACAGACGGAAAGCTAAGCAACACCGTTAACCAAAGCGGCATTGAAAAAGAATATTATACCTTGGTTGATGGTGCCATTACCAATGAAGCCATTGAAACCTTGTGCAACGGCGTTAAAATTGGGGTAAAAGGGGAAAAATACTTAACAAAACCTTGTAAGGCAAAGCAAATTGATACTCCTTCCCTACCAACCCGAAAAAAGAAAATACGCGATGAACGCCACGGACCAACCACTTGGATAAGTATTATAATTACCGAAGGGAAATTCCGCCAAGTGCGAAAAATGACTTCTGCGGTGGGGTTCCCTACCCTGCGGCTGGTACGCGTGCGTATTGGTGATATTTATTTAGAAAACTTACAGCCTGGCGATGTGGAAACGCTTAGTTCCATTGCATCCGCTGTAATCTAATTGCATTTAAAATTGCCAAAAAGGCAACGCCAACGTCGGCAAAAACGGCTTCCCACATGGTAGCAATGCCGCCAGCTCCCATTATCAAGACAATAAGTTTTATGCCAAATGCCAAAATTATATTTTGCCAAACAATTTTTCGTGTGGATTTACCAATTTTTATGGCCGTTGAAATCTTGGAAGGCTGATCGGTTTGTATAATTACATCGGCGGTTTCTATGGCTACGTCGCTTCCCAGTCCGCCCATGGCTATTCCAACATCGCTGGCCGCTAATACAGGTGCATCGTTAATGCCATCGCCAACAAAGGCAACTTTGGTATTGGCTTCTTTTTTAAGGATTTCTACTTCTTGCAATTTATCTTCGGGCAATAACCCGCCTTTGGCCGCATCAATTTTTAACTGCGAAGCTACTTTTTGCGTAATGCTATTTTTGTCTCCGGAGAGCATCATTATTTTTTGAATGCCAACGTTGTGCAATCCGGAAATTGTTTTCGCGGCATCTTCTTTTACCTCGTCTGCAATAACAACCAAGCCCGCATATTGAGCGTCAATAGCAACAAAAACTACGGTCTCCACAATAGTTTCAACATCTTTAGGTAAAGCAATTTTATGGGCTTTCATTAACTCTTTGTTCCCCGCCAATACAACTTTATTGTTTACAGTTCCTTTTAGGCCTTTTCCAGAGATTTCTTCAACTTGGGTGGCCTTGTACAAGTCGGTTTTCAGATTGTAACTACTAATTGCTTTTGCTATTGGGTGCGTAGATTGTTTTTCCAGTGCAATTAAATAATTCATAAACTCATCTTCAGGCAGTTCTTCTGGTTTTATCTGCTGAATATTAAAAACACCATGCGTAACGGTGCCCGTTTTGTCCATTACCACCGTATTGATTGTTGTAATGGCATCTAAATAGGAAGCACCTTTGAATAAAATTCCGTTTTTGGAAGCCGCTCCCAATCCGCCAAAATAACCAAGCGGAATGGAAATTACCAGGGCACACGGGCAAGAAATTACCAAAAAAATAAGTGCCCGGTACAACCAGTCTTCAAAAACATAAGAAGAAACAAAAAAGTACGGAATAAAAGTGAGTCCAATCGCCGCAAACACTACAATGGGCGTATAAATACGTGCAAATTTTCTGATGAACAATTCGGTTTTGGACTTTCTGGCCGTTGCGTTTTCTACCATTTCCAGAATGCGTGCCACAGAACTGTCTTTAAATGCTTTTGTAGCTTCAATTTCTATAACATTTTCCAAATTGATACTTCCAGCAAAAACCTTCTCCCCCTTTTTTAGGGCATCAGGCTTACTTTCACCAGTAATTGCAGCAGTGTTTACAGAAGCTTTATCGGTTAACAAAACCCCGTCCAACGGAATTTTCTCACCTACTTTTACTTGAATTTTCTCGCCAACTTCAACCTTCTCCGGATTAACGGTGCTGTAATTTCGGTTCCTAAATACAGTGGCCGCTTGAGGGCGCACGTCCAGCAACGCCTTTATGTTTCCGCGGGCACGGTTTACGGCAGCACTCTGGAACAGTTCGCCAACCGTATAAAAAAGCATGACCGCGACGCCTTCGGGATATTCGCCTATGGCAAAAGCTCCCAAAGTTGCAATGGTCATTAAAAAAAACTCGGTAAATACATCGCCTTTTTTAATACTGTTTATGCTTTCCTTAATTACAGGAAGTCCCACGGGAAAATATGCAAGAACGTACCAGGCAATACGTATCCATCCTTTAAAAAAAGAAATATTGAAATAATCCAACAATATTCCCGCAATTAGCATAACAAAACTAACAATACCAGGAAGATACGTTTTCAATGCATTTGGGTCGCCGCCATGTTCATGTTCGTGAGAATCATGATTATGGTCGCCGTTTCCACAGCAATCCTTTTGCAAGTCTTTCATTTGAATTTTTTCTTTTGAAGCCAATTCCACACTATTTTATCAATTGAAAAACAAAGATATACAAGCATGTAGTGCAATGGAATTGCAAAAGAAGCTGCTTTTTCTGGAGCCTTTAAACTAAAAACCTGAAACCAGAAACTTGAAACCCTTAAACTATTTTAAGTGAAGGCACTTACTTTTATCCGTCCTCGTTTTCACTTTCGGCAATGTCTTTACGCAAGTCCAATTTTCTAAATGCAGGAGAAACAATTCCCGTTGTCAATACCGTAACAAGTGTCATTGTACCCCCAAAAACCACGGCTGTTACCGTACCCATTAACCGGGCGGTTAAACCACTTTCAAAGGCACCCAATTCGTTTGAAGAACCTACAAACATAGAATTTACCGAAGCCACACGGCCCCGCATGTGGTCTGGAGTACGGAGCTGAAGAATGGTCTGGCGGATAATCATTGAAATACCATCGAAAACCCCGCTAAAGAACAGCGCCAGTACAGAAACCCAGAACCAAGTTGAAAGTCCGAACACGATAATACAAATCCCAAACCCGAATATGGCGCCCAAAAGCTTCATCCCTGCACTTTTGTTCAACGGAAAATATGCCGAAGTAAACATGGTTATCAAGGCACCTACGGCCGGTGCGGCACGAAGAATACCAAACCCTTGAGAGCCCACATGCAAAATATCCTGTGCAAAAACAGGAAGCAGCGCAACTGCCCCGCCAAAAAGAACGGCAATCATATCCAAGGTAATTGCACCAAGGATTATTTTGGTAGTAAACACAAATTTTACGCCTTCGCGTAAGCTTTTAAATACGTTCTCACCAATTTTAGGGTTTAATATTGGTTTTATGGGAATTTGCAACAGATTGACAAAAGCAATGAGCGAGAAGCCAAAGATAAGGCACATAGACCAATGCACGCCAATCCAATTAATACTAAAACCTGCCAAAGCAGGTCCCAAAACCGCACCCATTTGCCATACCGAACTGCTCCATGTGGCCGCGTTTGGATATACTTTTTTAGGCACGATCAATGAAAATAACGAAAAAATAGTGGGACCTAAAAAGGCACGTACAATACCGCCAAGAAACACTAAAAAATAAATGGCATACAACACCAATTTAGTAGACCATCCGCCCACGACGGTAGGCCAAGTAAGCAAAAACAGGCCTAAACTAATTACAGAAAAACCCAAAATACATTTTATCAACAGGTTCCGCTTTTCCTTTTGGTCAACAATATGGCCGGCAAACAATGCCAGCGAAACCGCCGGGATTACTTCCATGAGCCCAATAATACCCAGTGAAAGCGGGTCTTTGGTAATGCTGTACACTTCCCATTCTATGACCACAAACTGCATGGACCAGGCAAATACCATGGCAAACCTAACAATAAGAAATATATTAAACTCTTTGTAACGTAATGCTGCGTAGGGATCGTTCTTTTTCACAAGTAAAATTGTTAAAGAATATTATAAACATTTTAAAAAATAGCAAAGGTACATATATGAAAAACAATTGAGGATGATCTTTACCCTTAATTTATTTTAAACGGCCGTCTATTTTTTCCAGCAATACTTTACTTTTCTCATTAAACCCTTCCAAAACCGGAATAAAACTTCTATAAATAAGCGCATAATGATACACTACTTTATTTTTATAAATTGGGTCTGCATAAAAGTAATCGTAACTGTTTTTGTCTATTTCCCCATTGAATAATTTTAAAAACCATGGGTATTTGTCGCTCCATTCCTTCATATTGCTCCGTATATCATCATCTATAAAGTTGTGTATCCTGTTTACGTTTTGAATGGATGTAGTATAGAAGTTATTAATTTGGAATACCAAACTGTCTTGATTGGCTTCAGAATAATCGGCATACTCATTTAGGAGGTCGTAGCCCCTCTTATTTATGGTAAACGGATACGAGTTGGTAATTAAATACGGACACGATTTACAATCCATAAATTCTTCTTTTGTATACCCATCGTTCATAATCTTCAAAAAATAAGCCTTTTTATCATTATAAGATTTAAGGATTTTATTTGCTTCAATGGTATCGTTTTTAATATCTTCTGCCACGATGGCCAATATATTGTTTATATTCTTTTTTTGTTTCCGGTCTTCGTTCCAGTTATTAATGGAGACAGCAATTAATATCCCTACCACCACTAAAATTATTTCCCCAAAGGCATATTTAAGGTAATTGACAAGCTTGTCCTTTTTAAGGAATTCTTTCCGTTTGTTTTTGAAGAATTTTATCATTTAAGCGGATTTGTATTTAAAAAAGTCTAAAAAATTACGATAAAAACGAATTGGCAAGTTAAGATATTTCTTATAACCTTAATGCGGGAAAACCAAAAATTAATTACTTGAAAAACATATTCTTATACAAGGTCCAGCGTTGGTTTTACATCGATAAAAAGCAGGATACTTCAGTTGAATTGTATCATTTTAACTTTTTTTTAATAATCTATTTTATGCATACAACCGTAGATATATCAGAATCACTTAAAATAACATTATGAAAAAAACAGCAATAACTTTAATAACGATAGCATTATTGACGTCGTGCGTATCGAAAAAGAAATATGTTGAACTACAGGACCAAAATAGCGAACTTCAAAGTCAGCTACAAAAAAGCCAGGTTGAAAACGAAGAGCTCGAAGGCAAATTTGCCGAAATTCAACAAAGGGTCGATGAGTACAACAATAAAATAAGCAGCCTGACAGAGGAAAACAATAGTCAATTTGTTACTGTTGGCGATGCTGCGGTTATTTCTGAAAACACCAAAAAGGAAATGCGCAAAACTTTGCAAAACGTAGACCCTTCTTTGCTTAGCGGTGCCGAGACCTTAAAAGATTCCATGAATTTGGCCATTTCATACAACCTTCAAAAATCAATGAGCAACAGTAGCCTTAACGAAGATGAAGATATTGCTATCGACATTGATGAAACCGTTGTAATGATTTCCATTTCAGATAAATTACTATTCAATACGGCAAGCTACCGCGTAAGCAACAAGGCCGACGATATCCTTCAAAAATTGGCCGATGTGATTAATTCGGAGCCAAGCATCGAAGTAATGGTAGAAGGACATACCGATGCCAGAAGCATACACAACGCAAAAGTTGAGGACAACTGGGACTTAAGTGTTTTAAGGGCTACTTCGGTTGTTAGAAAATTACAGGACCAGTTTAACGTATCTCCAGAAAAAATGATTGCTTCCGGGAGAGGGGAATTTCAACCGCTTGTAAGCAACGATACCAAAGAAGACAGGGCCAAAAATAGAAGAACACGCATTGTATTGTTACCAAATATAAACAAGTTCTTTGCCCTAATGGCTTCTAATGATTAAGCAATGATGAATTAGAATGAATTAGCACACACTTTAAATTCAAGCGCCTTATTTTTTGATAAATAAGGCGTTTTTTATTTGGAGCCTTTTGGTTTGGAGGGCTTTATGATAAAAGGAGTAAACCAATCCCAGGTAATTCCAACCGAGAACCGGGCGTAACTATCTACAAAACGATAGTTATAATCATCAAACCCGGCCGAAAATTGAGCTATAAACCCTAAATCGGTATCCCATGGAAATAAAATCGCCCTTGATTGCACCCTGTAAGGTTCGGTAGATGGATGTGCCCCAAAATGAACAAAAACATCCTGCCCCACAACATACCTCATTTTGTTCCAATAAGCAGAATATTCATACTTAAATTCCAATTGGTGCCTTCCATAGATATCTATATCTTCTGGATTGTACCCACCAAAATTAAATATGCCCAAAAACCTATCATGATATAATTGATAAGCCAATGTAAAAGAGTGGATGCGATTAGGCCTGTTATTTTTATCAAAATGATTGATACGGTAGTTTATGGACAATCGTGTAAGGTTGGTTGAAAAATTACCACTTTGCCTGTTTAACATTTCAGACAAATCCGTATTATCCGTAATTGTTTTATAAATTTCCTTGCTTTCCTCAGATTCGTCATCATACGCTTCACTAAAGGCGCTTTTAGACTGCCCATTGGAATAATGACCGCTTTCGATAGCTAAAGTTAAAAAGTTGTTTTCTTGGGTTTTAATAATGGGCTGCCATCCAAATAAAATTTTATATGATGGCGTTTTGATAGGCTTGGAGGTCTCGTTGTACATCCTAAGCTGTGGCTGAAAACTTGCATATACAGCATATCCCGGCGTAATGGTATCACTGCTGAGCGCTTTTCTGATATCGTTATAAAAACTGTAATAAACCACTGGTTTGGCATCAAAAAGCATGGTTTCGTATGGGTTATTGCCTACGCCGCCCATAATATAAGGCCGCTCGGCAATTGGATAATATTCCTTAAAATCGGACGCTCTAGTGTAATCTTGAGCCCTTATATAAAAACTTCCGCTAAATAAAAGAAAAACTATAAAATAAATGCGCATTGGGGTATATGGTATATTATAACAAAACTGCTTCTTAAACGTTTTGAAAAGTTATTTAAGAAGCAGTCTTAAAATTAATTTTTGTTATTTATTGGCCGTTACTTTCCAGATAATTCCAGAATCATCATCATTTACCAAGAGTGCACCGTTTGGCGTAACGCTAACATCTACCGGGCGGCCGTATACTTCGGCATCTTCATCACTTTTAATAAAGCCCGTTAAAAAATCTTTTGGCTGTTGTGGTTTCCCGTCTTTAAAAGGAACAAACAAAACCTTGTACCCCGAAAAATTGGCACGGTTCCATGAACCATGTTGCCCTACAAAGGCGCCGTTTTTATATTCTCCCGGAAATTGATCGGCGGTATAAAAAACAAGCCCCAATGAAGCGGTATGGCTTCCCACGGGCACATCGGGAACAATAGCCTTGTTTACCATATCTTGATGTGGGTCTTCTTCCCAACGCTGATCGTTTACAGCCCCATAATAACTATACGGCCAGCCGTACCATCCACCTTTTTTTACACTGGTAATATAATCGGGTACTAAATTATCACCCAGTCCATCGCGTTCGTTTACGGCGGTCCAAAGTTCTCTTGTTACGGGGTTCCAGTCCATCCCAACCGGGTTCCTGATACCACTGGCAAAAACAGCTTTATTACTTCCATCGGGATTTACCGTTAAAATAGCTGCCCGGTTTTCTTCATATTCCATACCATTTTCACCGGCATTGCTGCCAGAACCTACCGAAACAAAAATTTTATCTTTTGCATCATTTGTAATAATGTTCCTGGTCCAATGGTTGTTATAGCCACCAGCTGGTAAATCGGTTATTTTTTCTCCTTCGGAAGTAATTTTATTATCTCCTTCCTTGTATGGAAACCTCATTAAGCCATCGGTGTTGGCTACATAAAAATAACCGTCCAAAACCAGCATTCCAAAATTTTGATGAAGGCCTTCCAGGAAAACATGCCGTTCGTCCACAACATCATCGTTGTTGGTATCCCTTAAAAGTGTAATTTGGTTGGCACTGTCCTTGCCTGTATTTGCTTCTGCAACAAAAATATCTCCGTTGGGGGCTATGTATGTCCATCGCGGGTGTTTTAAACCGTCGGCAAATCTGGTTACGGTAAAGCCTTCGGGTGCCTGTGGCGTTTTGTTTTCGGGCCAGGCTACCACTTTACTGTTTTTAGAAATAGACCGCGTAGCATATGGGGCGGGCAATTCCATACTTCCTATGGCTGTTTTCACGGTTGGGGTACTGTCTTTTACGGCTTCAGTTGTTGCTTCAGAAGCCTCTTTTTTCGGGTTTTGCTTACATGCAAACACCAAGAAGGATAAGCATAAAACACTTATTGTTCTTTTCATAATAAAAAATTTAAGCTTTTACAAATAGTTATACAACCACTAAAGTACAGCTAAAAAGAATAGTTTGAAAATAGGTTCACGAATAATATTTCTTACGGAGCCAAAAGGCAATTCTTACCAATATAATGAGTGCAGGCACTTCTACCAAAGGACCAATTACACCTACAAACGCTTGCCCGGAGTTTAAGCCAAAAATTGCTATTGCAACCGCAATGGCAAGCTCAAAGTTATTGCCGGCGGCAGTAAAGGAAATAGCCGCATTTTTATCATATTCAATCCCCCTAACCTTGCATATAAAAAAGCCTATAAAAAACATGACGATAAAATAACAAATAAGTGGTATTGCTATTAGCATTACATCTCTAGGGATTTTAACTATAAGTGCTCCCTTTAGGGAAAACATAACAACAATAGTAAACAGCAAGGCAATGAGCGTTAGCGGACTTATAAAAGGAATAAATTTTTGTGTGTACCATACTTCTCCTTTAATTTTAGTAAAGATGCTTCTGCTTATTATCCCTGCCAGAAACGGAATGCCCAAATAAATAGCGACACTTTTTGCTATGGTTGCAATAGAAATATTTATAATAGCACCATGCAAACCAAAAAGCGGAGGCAACTTGGTAATAAACAGCCAAGCATAAAAACTATATCCAAATATTTGAAAAATACTGTTAAGTGCTACCAAACCAGCACCATATTCGCTACTCCCCTCTGCCAAATTATTCCATACCAGTACCATTGCTATGCACCTTGCAAGTCCTATAAGAATTAAGCCTACCATATATTCTGGATAGTCTTGCAAAAATAGTATGGCCAAAAAAAACATTAAAAAAGGGCCTATTAACCAATTTAATGCTAAAGAAACGGACAATACTTTTACATCCTTAAAAACTTTGGGCAAAAGTTTATAATTCACCTTTGCCAATGGTGGGTACATCATTAAAATTAAGCCTATTGCAATAGGAATGTTTGTGGTACCGCGATTAAAAGAATTAATATAATTAGGCAACATAGGAAAAAAATACCCTAAAGAAACTCCTAAAATCATGGCGCCAAATATCCAAAAAGTCAGATTTTTATCTAGAAAGCTTAAGGTGCGCTTTTGTATACCGTCTTGAGTCATTACTTGTTAATTTGTGAAAAAACATACCACATTTCCACAGCTATTTGGTTGCTACGTTCCATGTATTTTTTGGCTTGTTCGGGCGAATCATCAAATTCTTTGGGGTCGTTGTACGTAATGGGAATCCTCTTTTCCGCACCAGCAATAAAAGGACACCCGGTATCGGCTTGAGAACATGTCATGATGGCCGCAAAACCATTTTCGGGGTTAAAAACATCGTCGTAACGCTTAGAAAAGCCAATTATAGGATGTTCATTTTCTGCATATTTAATAGCATATACCGGATTTTTACCTTCTGAAAGGGTCTGTATTCGAAACCCTTGCTCTTTTAAAGTTCTTGTCACCATTGGAAACACAGCGGTTGCTTCGGTCCCTCCCGAATAGCAGGCTACTTTTTTAATACCAAAATGATATGCCATGGTTTGTGCCCAAACTTGTGCCAAATGACTTCTGCGTGAATTATGTGTACAAATAAAATTAATTGTAACTCTCTTGTTTTTAGAATAATTAACATTTACATACTCAATTAAAGGTTTAAGTATTTCTTTGCGTTCTTTGGTAACCTCAAGCAGAGTAATTTCAGCAATTTTTTCTTGTAAATTCAAATACATTTGTTAGCTTTTTATTGATTAACAGCAACCTGATTCTGGCGTACAACATGTACTTTTTTCATTTTGAAGGTCGGACAAGGAAACTTTCTTTTTTTGTTGCGGTATGCCACATGCGGCCTTTGCCAAACAATCTGTTTCAGTTCCGGTAAGGACAAAAACATCACCCTCAATATCCAGCCCAAATTTATTGATGGTTTCTCCCTGGTATTCTACTTCAATTTCATGATCCTCCAGTTTTAATACCTTTTCAGATAGTTCAAGAATGTGTATCAATTTTTCTGGGTGCAATCTATGGTTGTAATCATTAGCGCTCCATAATTGAAGTCCAATTCGGCTTTCTTCACGAACGGTTCCTCCACAATCGATAAACTTTTTGTGTATATGCCCTACTTCAGTTACGTGGAAATGTGCGGGTACCAATGACCCGTTTGGTAATTTAAAAGCAATTTGTTCCCTGCTTTGCAATGCTAATTTTAATGCTGATAGTTTCATGGTAATTTTATTATTTATTTATTGCTATATTACGATTAATAGAATCAAATTTTTTAACAACAATTTTTATTTTTTGAAGAAGGATTCTGGGTGATAAACGAAGTAAGTACCTGCTGCATGGATTCCCAATTGGTCTCATCTATGCAATAACAAACACTCGTGCCTTCAATAGTACCTTTAATGAACCCCATGTTTTTAAGTTCTTTTAAATGTTGCGAAATAGTTGGCTGCGCCAAACCTATTTCTTCCACCAAATCTCCACAAATACAGGACTGGGCCTTAAAAAGATGCTCAAGAATTGCCACACGAGCAGGATGCCCTATTACCTTGGCTATTTGTGCAATTTCGTTTTGCTGTTTGGTATATATTTCTGATTTGGTAATTCCCATAACATATAATTTGTTTATTGCAATATTACAATTAATATGATTATCTGGCAAGGAAGTTATCATAAAAAATTTAATCGACACGCAAGGCTAAATAATTTTTGATGTTGCTTGATACAATTAGAAGCGGCCCAACTATTTACTATCGGGGCGTTACCCTTCCTAAATGTCGGGTCGGGCTATCCGTTACAAGTCCTCAACCCCAATGCTCACGCTGGGGTTTGCGGGCTTTCCACTTCTATCCCTAACGCAAAAAAAACAATAGAAACATAGCCGCTCATAATTATAAAATAAATCACTAGGTACTGGCTATAACGAGTCAATAAGTTAATGAGGAAAGGGGTTTTTTAGTATAGAGTTCAGAGTCGAAAGGTTCAAAGTTGCAAAGATTCAAAGTTCACTTAACAAAGATCAACGAGCAAGGTTTCAGTCATGTTTAGGCTCCAACTAATCCCTAACAACAATGGTAAAGGCATAGCTACATAATAACATAACAGCATGACTACGTAGCATCAAAGTATGCGACTTCCCCTTGCGTCGAAGTGACTGTGATTTTGAATAGCTAATGGATAATTGTCAACTGTAAATAGTCAACAACAATTAACTGTTAACAATTAACAATATAACTAATCCCCTATCGCTAACAACACTGAAGGCATAGCTGCATAACAGCATAACAACGTAGCATCTTCACTATTAATATATCTTCTTCAATTACCCAATAACATCAAGTTTTGCAAAGCGGAGAAGCAATTTTTTTATGCCGCCGTTGTCAAATCTTATCTCTGCTTTTTTATCGTTGCCAACACCTTCGATCTTAACGATTTCCCCTTTTCCAAAACGCGAGTGCTCAACTTTGTTGCCCACAACAAGGTCGTCGTCAAATAGGTTGTTGTTTGCCACGGGCTCGCCAATATCGGGTTTAATCTTCCTTAATTTCCTTAGTTTTTCCTCCGATGGCTTATGATGAGAAGGCGGCGTGCCCGCCGAAGGTTTGCGCAAACGGAGTTTGCTTTTATCAACATCGCCAAAAATATCCGAATCTATTAATGGTTTATAACGGTAACCGCTATCCATAGGTGGTGTAAGATGTTCCAAATACGTATCGTCTATCTCTTCGATAAACCTACTGGGTTCTGCATCGATTAATTTCCCCCAGCGGTACCGGCTTTGTGCATGGGTAAGGTAAGCCTGCTTTTCGGCCCTTGTTAATGCAACGTAAAACAAACGGCGCTCTTCTTCTAGTTCGCTCCTGGTGTTCATGCTCATGGCCGACGGAAAAAGGTCTTCTTCCATTCCCACTATAAAAACATAGGGAAACTCAAGTCCTTTTGCCAGGTGAATTGTCATCAAGGCAACCCGGTCGTCGTCCCCGGCGTCTTTGTCCATATCTGTTGCCAAGGCTATATCTTCCATAAACTCGGATAAATCGCCACTGGCATCGGCTAGTTCTTTTTGGCCTTCAACAAAATCCTGGATACCGTTTAGCAGTTCTTCTATGTTTTCCATACGGGCAATTCCCTCTGGAGTTCCATCTTTTTTAAATTCCTGTAACAATCCGGTTTTTTTGGTTACATGCTCTGCCAACACAAAGGCATCGGCAGATTGATTGGTTACCTGAAAACTTTTTATCATGGTTACAAAATCCTCCAGTTTTCGTTTGGTCCCCGAATTAATCTTTAAGTCTATTCTGTTCAGGTTTTCCATTACCTCAAAAATGGACCGCTTGTAATGGTTTGCAGCGATGGTCAGTTTTTGTATGGTTGTTTGTCCTATTCCCCTGGCAGGATAATTAATAACGCGCACCAAGGCTTCTTCGTCTTTCGGGTTTAATATCAACCTTAAATAAGCCAATACATCTTTTATTTCCTTGCGCTGATAAAACGAGAGCCCGCCATAAATTCGGTATGGAATATCTTTTCTGCGCAAGGCATCTTCAATGGACCGTGATTGCGAGTTGGTACGGTACAATACGGCAAAATCACCATCTTTAAGTTGTTCCTGCATTTTGGTCTCAAAAATGGTAGAAGCTACAAAACGGCCTTCTTCGGCATCGGTTACCGAACGATGTACTTTTATGCTGTTTCCATCGTCGTTGGCAGTCCATACGACCTTCTCCAACCGACTTTTATTTTTTTCAATAACCGAATTGGCCGCATTTACAATATTTCTTGTAGACCGGTAATTTTGTTCCAGACGGTACATGGTAACATCGTCATAATCCTTTTGGAAATTAAGAATGTTGTTGATATTTGCCCCGCGGAATGCATAAATACTCTGGGCATCGTCTCCAACTACACAAATGTTTTGGTAACGGTCCGACAATGCTTTTACAATAAGATATTGCGAATGATTGGTATCTTGGTACTCGTCTACCAGAATATACCTGAAACGCTCTTGATATTTCATCAACACTTCCGGGAAACGGTTTAGCAGTTCGTTGGTTTTAAGCAAAAGGTCGTCAAAATCCATTGCCCCGGCCTTAAAACACCGCTCGCAATATTCATTATATATTTCCCCCAGACGTGGTTTTTTTGCCATGGCATCGGCTTCCATAAGCTCGGGGTTGTTAAAATAAGCTTTTACGGTAATCAAGCTATTTTTATAAGAAGAAATCCTGCTTTGTACCTGTTTGTATTTATACACGTCTTTGTCCAGCCCCATTTCCTTGATTATGGAATTAATGAGCCTTTGCGAATCTTGCGTGTCGTAAATGGTAAAATTGCTTGGATATCCCAGCTTATCGGCCTCTATTCGTAATATTTTTGCAAAAACCGAATGAAAAGTCCCCATCCAAAGATTTTTAGCTTCACTATTCCCAACAATATTGGCAATACGTTTTTTCATCTCACGGGCTGCCTTGTTGGTAAAGGTTAACGACAGTATATTAAAAGCATCTACGCCTTGGTTCATCAAATATGCAATTCTATAGGTAAGTACCCTTGTTTTGCCCGAACCGGCACCTGCAATAACCATTAATGCGCCGTCTTTATGCAACACGGGCGCCCGTTGCGCCTCATTCAACTCTGCTAAATACTTTTCCAATGTAGTTTTCTTTTTTTTATTTTGATAATAAAAATATCCGGATGCAAGCCCAAAAATACATTTATCTTTTGGATTAGTCAACAATCAGGGACCGCTCCATAAACATGAACCAAATATTACTTGGCATGTCAATTTAATCAATTAAACGGTATTTTAATGCTGATGCTTTTATTTTTTATAAATGAACTCAACAACAATCATTACGGCCCATATCAAGATCGTAATTTTCCACAAGTAAAACTTATAATAAATCCTTATATTGGGAAAACGTCTGGAAATATAAAGCTCCCCATGATGAATGCCATACTAAATAAAAAAATCCAACCCTAAAATCGAAAATATTACTAATTTTAACCACCAAACGTAAAACAAAATATGAGACAAGGGCTTAAAATATATATACCGCTATTAATCCTATTTACTTTATCTGCACATGTTTTTTCGCAAACTTCGCTCAATAATGATATCGATAATATAGAAAGTAAAGTAATAGAGTGGCGTAGGTATTTTCATGAGCATCCCGAATTGTCCAACCGCGAGTTTAATACTTCAAAAAAAATAGCCGAACACCTTACAAGTCTTGGCATGGAGGTAACCACGGGAATAGCAAAAACAGGTGTCGTTGGCATTTTAAAAGGAAAAAAACCGGGAAAGGTAATTGCTCTTAGGGCCGATATTGATGCCTTGCCCGTTACCGAACGCAACGATTTACCGTTTAAGTCTGTTGTTAAAGATACTTTTTTGGGAAAAGAAACCGGGGTTATGCATGCTTGCGGGCACGATACGCATATTGCCATTATGATGGGCGTAGCAGAAATATTGAGCAAGCACAATGATTTTGCCGGAACCGTTAAGTTTATTTTTCAGCCCGCCGAGGAAGGCCCGCCACCGGGTGAAGAAGGCGGTGCAAAATTAATGATTAAGGAAGGCGTACTAGAAAGTCCAAAAGTAGATGCAATATTCGGGCTCCATATCAACTCTGAAACCCCTGTTGGTACTATTCGTTATAAGCCCGGCGGGATTATGGCGGCAGTAGAACGCTTTGTAATAAACGTAAAAGGCAAACAAACCCACGGTTCGGCACCTTGGAGCGGTGTCGATCCCATATTGATTTCGGCAAAAATAATAGACGGGCTACAAACAATAATAAGCCGCGAAGCCCGATTGGTAGACGAAGCCGCAGTAATTACGGTTGGAAAAATTACCAGCGGTGTACGTTTTAATATCATCCCCGAAACCGCCGAACTTATTGGAACGGTAAGGACTTTGGACCCCGACATGCGCACCCTGATTTTAAAACGGATGAAAGAAATGGTTCCTACAATTGCTAAAGCCTATGGCGGAGAAGCCACCATTGAAATTGAAAATTTTACCGCAGTAACTTATAACGATGAAAAATTGGTCGATAAAATGTTGCCCTCGTTAGAAAAAGTGGCGGGAAAAGAACATGTAGAACTGGTTAAGGCAACTACGGGCGGTGAAGATTTTTCTTTTTTTCAGGAAAAGGTTCCCGGGTTTTATTTCTTTTTGGGCGGAAAGCCGTTAAATGCTACAGAAGCGGCACCACACCATACTCCCGATTTTTATATTGATGAAAGCGGACTCCTGCTTGGGGTCAAGGCTTTTACACAAATAGTAAATGATTATTTAACAGAATAAATGGAAACAATTTTAGATTTTTTGGGAAATATTCCCTGGTGGGGATGGATCCTTATCGTTTTGGTGATTATTGCAATTAGGGATGTTTTTTTTAATAAAAAGCATATTATTACCCATAACTTTCCCGTGGTTGGGCACATTAGGTATATGCTGGAAAGCATAGGTCCGGAATTACGGCAATATATTGTTGCAAATAACCGTGAGGAGCTTCCCTTTAACCGAATTGAAAGAGGTTGGATATACGCTTCTGCAAAAAACGAAAACAATTATGAAGGTTTTGGTACAGACAGGGATATTCATGAATCTCATTATGTCTTTATAAATAATGCCATGATGCCCTTCAAAATAAAAATGGGGCACCCCAATGCCAGTGATCCTTATTTTTTGCCCTGCGCCAAATTAATCGGTGGATACAATAAAAGAAAACGTCCATACAGGCCTGCCTCGGTTATCAATGTATCGGCAATGAGCTTCGGTTCGCTTTCGGCAAGGGCCATAGCTTCTTTAAACAAAGGTTGCTATTTGGCACATGCATACCACAATACCGGCGAGGGCGGCCTTTCTCCCTATCATAAAAAAGGAGCCGATGTTATTTTTCATATCGGTACCGGATATTTTGGCGTTAGGGACGAACAAGGAAATTTTTCATTAGAAAAGCTTAAAGCCTTAGTTAAAGAATATCCACAGGTAAGAGCCATCGAACTAAAACTTTCGCAAGGGGCAAAACCGGGTAAAGGCGGGGTCTTGCCCGCATCTAAAATCACCAAGGAAATAGCCGAGATACGCCATGTTCCAATGGGAAAAGATGTATTGTCGCCACCAAATCATTCGGCTTTTTCCAATGTTGAGGAAATGGTGGAATTTATAGAGCTCCTTGCCCATGAAACCGGCTTGCCCGTTGGAATAAAGGCCGCCGTTGGAAAACTTGACCAATGGAAAGAACTGGCGGAAATCATGAAAAAAACCAATAAAGGCCCCGATTTCATTACCGTAGACGGTGGCGAAGGCGGTACAGGAGCCGCTCCACCGAGTTTTGCCGATCATGTTTCCCTTCCGTGGGTATATTCATTTAGCGATCTGTACAGGGTTTTTAAAGATGCCGAACTAACCGACCGTATCGTATTTATTGGTAGCGGCAAGCTTGGTTTCCCATCAAAAGCGGCAATGGCATTTGCCATGGGTGCCGACCTTATAAATGTTGCCCGGGAAGCCATGTTGAGCATTGGTTGCATACAGGCCAAAGTATGTCATAACAATACATGTCCAAGCGGCGTGGCCACCCAGAACAAGTGGCTGCAATCTGGTATAAACATTGAAGATAAAGCAGAACGCGTGAGTTATTATTTTAAAAACTTTAAAAAAGAACTTATTGAAATAACACATGCCTGCGGTTACGAGCACCCAAGCCAGTTAACCATGGAAGATGTGGACATAAATCTAGGCGACAAAAGTTTAACCCAGCCATTGGCAAATGTATATGGTTATAATAAAGTAAATGTTCCTTTTGAGGGAACAGAAAGTTTATTACATTGCCCACACTTAGGTGGCCATTATACCACAGAAGGTGCCATGGATAAATTTAAAAACAAACAAATACGCTATTAATAACAATCCCCATGAACGAATACAAAATTATGGAACTCTTATTTTATGTATTGCCGGCAGTGGTAACAGGAGCCATTGCATATTATTTTTTTAGCCTTCATACCAAAAACGAGGAAGGGCGCAGGCGCTATTTATTGCACAGGGAAACCGAAAAAACGGCACTCCCCTTGCGTTTACAGGCATACGAACGCATGGCTCTGTTCCTGGAACGCATCAACCCTTCTAAATTACTGCTAAGGGTAGCCCCCGAAAATGCAGATAAAAACCAATATGAAGGACTGTTGATTGCTTCAATTGAAAGTGAATTCGACCATAACCTAGCCCAACAAATATACATTACGGACGAGTGCTGGAACGTTATTAAAACCTCCAAAAACGCCACCATTCAGCTTATAAGAAAAGCCGGAATGAATGCCGAAAATGCCAATAAACTCAGGGAAGAAGTACTTAACGAGCTTATGGAAAAGCAAGCCCCATCGTATACGGCCCTTGGATATATTAAAAAGGAAATACGCGAGCTTATTGGTTAATGTAAATAAACATTCAAAATTATATAAACAGTATTGTTACGTCATTATTTTATGGGATAAAAAATGTATTTAAAGGGTGTAATGAGTTGGTTACAAGCTAAAAATCAAAAGGAACTTAATTTCGAAGATGAATGAAATAATGAAAAAATTTCATTAGTATTTATTAAATATTTGAGTTAAAACTTAGCCAAACAAGAATTCACCAACCTAACCTACCCCTCAATAGCATGTAATGCCAATTGAAGGCACTTTTTATAAGTTTCTTCCAAGTCTAAATTTGTGCTGTCTATTTTAACGGCGTCATTTGCTTCCCTTAATGGGGAATCTTTACGGGTAGAATCAATATGGTCGCGATTTTGAACGTTTTTGAGCACTTCATCATAAATTACGTTATCGCCCCTGTCAATAAGTTCCTTATAGCGGCGTATGGCTCTTTTTTCTGGAGAAGCCGTCATAAAAATTTTCAGCTCGGCATCTGGAAAAACAACGGTACCAATATCACGCCCGTCCATTACCAAACCTTTATGGGCACCCATTCTTTGTTGTTGCTGTACCAATTTTTTCCGCACTTCCGAAACGGCCGCCACCATACTAACCACATTAGAAACCCTTAATGTCCTGATATCTTTCTCAACATTTTTTCCGTTAAGGTGAATATCGGCATTCCCGGTTTGTGGCGTTATTTTAAACAAAAGCTCTATCTCGGGCAGTTTTTCGATTAGCTCCTCCTTTAAAACTTCGTTTTCTTTAATGAGATGATTCTCCAGGCAATATAAGGCTACCGCGCGGTACATGGCGCCAGTGTCTACATAAACATAACCAAGTTTTTTTGCCAGTTTTTTTGCAATGGTACTTTTTCCCGTGGAAGAATAGCCATCGATGGCTATGGTTATTTTTTTCATGTATTTGCTTTTGCCCGGTTAGTTATTGTTGATTGTTCTGTAAAAATAAAAAAATTAGCAAAATTGAACGGTTCTCTAAAATGAGTTTGTTAGTTTTCAAACTATATTGAACGTTGAATTTTGCTAATTTTCATTTAATTATTTATTCAAAAAATAATACCTATAATTTTTTGGCATTTTTTACAGAAACATTGGTTACTGCAATATCGATTACTTCGCTCATTTCCTTTACATAGTGAAAGGTAAGGCCTTTTAGGTATTCTTCTTTAATTTCTTCAATGTCTTTTTTATTGTCTTCGCATAAAATAATTTCTTTTATACGGGCTCTTTTTGCTGCCAATATTTTTTCTTTTATGCCACCAACCGGCAATACTTTGCCCCTAAGTGTGATTTCTCCGGTCATGGCCAAGCTTTTCTTTATTTTTTTCTGGGTAAATAAGGAAACTAAAGAGGTAAGCATGGTTATCCCGGCACTTGGGCCGTCTTTTGGGGTTGCTCCTTCGGGCACGTGGATATGTACGTTGTACTTATCGAACACTTCGGGGTCGATGCCCAGACTATCTGCATTGGACTTTATATATTCCATGGCAATGGTAGCCGATTCTTTCATGACTTTCCCCAAATTTCCGGTAATGGATAAATTTCCTTTTCCTTTGGAAAGAATGGATTCAATAAAAAGAATATCACCACCTACGCTCGTCCAGGCTAAGCCTGTAACCACGCCTGCAATGTCATTGTTTTCGTATTTGTCGCGTTCCAATCTCGGCGGACCTAAAACGTCTTCCACATCTTTGGCCGTAACCTTTATATTGTATGTTTCTTCCA
The DNA here is from genome assembly GCF_037029175.1 of Galbibacter sp. PAP.153. Lineage (NCBI taxonomy): Bacteria > Pseudomonadati > Bacteroidota > Flavobacteriia > Flavobacteriales > Flavobacteriaceae > Galbibacter > Galbibacter sp. PAP.153. The sequence goes on from NZ_JAZEUN010000014.1 coordinate 117,587, forward strand.
TGGCTATGGACTTGGCCGCATAACGTACCATTTTGGCTATTTGTTTTTCCAGCCCCCTTACCCCTGATTCGCGGGTATAGCCTTCCACTATTTTTTCAAGCTCCTTTTTGCCAATTTTTAAATCCTTACCGGTAAGTCCATGTTCTTCCAACTGTTTTGGTAATAAGTGCCTTTTACCAATTTCTACTTTTTCTTCAATGGTATAACCGGTAACGTTGATAATTTCCATCCGGTCCCGTAATGCGGGTTGAATTGGCGACAAATTGTTGGCTGTTGCAATAAACATTACTTTAGATAGATCGTAACCCATTTCCAAGAAGTTGTCGTAAAACTCTTTGTTCTGTTCGGGGTCCAATACTTCCAGCATGGCCGATGAGGGATCGCCACTATGGCTTACCGACAATTTATCGATCTCGTCCAAAATAAATACAGGATTGGAAGTCCCTGCTTTTTTAAGCGATTGGATAATCCTTCCAGGCATGGCACCAATATATGTTTTTCGGTGGCCACGTATCTCTGCTTCGTCCCTTAAGCCACCGAGGGAAATCCTAACATATTCCCTGCCCAAAGCTTCGGCTATGGATTTTCCCAAGGAGGTTTTACCAACTCCCGGAGGTCCATAAAGGCATAAAATGGGCGATTTCATATCGTTTCGCAGCTTTAATACCGCCAAATATTCTATAATTCTTTTTTTAACATCTTCCAGTCCATAATGGTCGTTATCCAAAATTTTCTGTGCACGTTTCAGGTCGAATTTATCCTTTGAGAACTTGTTCCAGGGCAAATCCAAAAACAGGTCAAGATAATTGCGTTGTATTGAATATTCTGCAACTTGCGGATTCATGCGTTGTAACTTGGCCAGCTCTTTCTCGAAATGCTTTTTAATCTTGGCATCCCATTTTTTCTTTTTGGCCTTGATTCGCATTTGTTCAATCTCTTCTTCATAAGAGCCACCGCCAAGTTCTTCCTGGATGGTTTTCATTTGCTGATGAAGGAAATACTCACGCTGTTGCTGATCGAGGTCCGACCGTACTTTTGATTGGATATCGTTACGAAGGGCCAATTTTTGAAACTCAATGTTCATATATTTCAAAGTGGCCATTGCACGCTCCTTTAAATTATTGTTCTCAAGAAGCTTCTGCTTATCGAGTACTTCCAGATTCATATTGGAAGAAATAAAATTGATAAGGAACGAGTTACTTTCAATATTTTTAATGGCAAAAGAAGCTTCCGAAGGAATATTTGGGCTCTCTTTGATAATTTGAAGCGCCAAATCTTTAATAGAATCGATAATCGTGTTAAACTCTTCCCCGTCTTTCTCCGGCTTCACTTCCGGAAGACCTTTAATTTTTGCGGTAAAATAAGGATCGGTAGCTGTTATTTCTTCTATTTTAAAACGCTTTTTCCCTTGAATAATCACTGTTGTGTTCCCATCGGGCATTTTTAATACGCGTAAAATCCTTGCAACGGTCCCGGTAGTGTTTAGGTCGGCCACATCTGGGTCTTCAACGGTGTCGTCTTTTTGAGAGACCACACCTATTACCTTGCTCCCATTTGATGCATCTTTTATTAATTTGATGGATTTGTCCCTTCCTGCGGTTATTGGAATTACCACGCCCGGAAAGAGCACGGTATTTCTCAAGGGCAAAATGGGTAATGTTTCGGGTAAAACCTCATTATTGATTTCCTCTTCGTCTTCGGGAGTCATTAATGGAATCAACTCGGCATCATCATCAATATTTTGCAATGACAAACTGTCAATATTTAAAAATTTGTTGTTACTCATAGTTTTTATAAGTCATTCTGTCACCAATAACAGATTCGTTTATCTTTATTTAAATGATCTATAAGAAGCTTATTTAGCGATATTAACCTCGAAAAATTAAATACTTCTGCTTTAAATCAATCAGTATAGGCAATACCCGTGCCAATATTTAGTTTTAGGTTTTTATTGTGCAGGATACTGGACGGCATAAGGAATTTATAATTGTTATTGGGGAAAAGGGACTAGGGATTTGGTGTTAGTTAGTTATTTGTTAATGGTTAACTGTTAATTGTTGAGTCTTATTGTTGTGTTGTTGATAGTTGATAGTTGATAGTTGATAGTTGATAGTTGATAGTTGATAGTTGATAGTTGATAGTTGATAGTTGATAGTTGATAGTTGATAGTTGATAGTTGATAGTTGATAGGAATTTAAAAAAATAGCTTGAAACCTGAAACTTGGAAAATCAGAAATATTAAAAAGTACCCGATTAAGGATAAAATTTTAGATTAAAAAAGTTCCTTATTAGGAAATCTAAACTAATTTTA